>JANNXL010000435.1:0-2325 GCA_031409575.1 Hyphomicrobium sp. | reverse complement strand
TTCGATCCGGGTCCGCGACCGAATAATAATGGGCCGAATGCTTGAAAAAACGGAGTGATGTTAGGCATACTTACTTACCATTAACCACCCAGCGACATTAGCAGCTTTTTATCCGAAATTGCCCTTAACTTAATGCCATTCCGGACTGACCCCGCTCCTTACTCTCGTTCCCGAGCCCTCCACAGCCCTGCTCGGTGGTGTCGGTCTGCCAGCCCTGCTCTGCCGCCGCCGCTGCCATCACCAGCATCCTGCTGCTTCTCAGGCATCTCCTTGTTTATTTCTGTAAAGCCAGCAAGGCCTCTGCGAATGCCTTGCCCATCTGCGCGAAGATCTTCGCACTGCCCAGATAGTGGTAACCGCCGTTGGAAGAGCCTTTGAGGGCCTCCCTGTCTTTGGGCGAAAGGACTTCCTCCAAGGCGAGATCGAACTTCTCCTGGTCTGCTTTGGTGATACCCTCGATCCGCACATCCATCGCGGCATAATGTTCCGGGGACTTCGTGTCATATTGGTCATTGGCATAGGCCGCCAAGACGTTCTTCCCCTTCTTCAAATGCTTGATCTGTTCTTTTCCGAGGACGATGGAACCGTATTGCGGCTTGTCCTGCCACCAGATGTAGGTGTGAATCTTTTGTCCGTTCAAATAAACGTGGAATCCTTGTCTCGCCAAAACCGCGAGGCGATACGAATCGCAGTTGAGGTCTTCGACTTCAAACGTTGTGCGCATCAGCAGGAATTCGCCCTCTCCCCATGTTGAGGGGAACTTGTCCAAGGTGATTCCGCTGTGTTTCCAGACGCCTTTTCCGATGGGGGCCTTGCCTTCCGTCCATTTGCTGTCATCGAAGTCGGGCATGTGCCAATTCTCCATCCCGGCTGGCAGCGTGATGTCACGGAATCGCCTGCCGTCATATTTCTCCATCTTGTCCTTCTTCTCCGTGGGCTCAATCGTAGCGAAGCGCCAACTCCGTTCCTCTGGCAGAGGTGTGCCAACCGGCTTCCAGTAACCATCCCATTTCCGTTCCCTGTCGAGAGTGCCATCTTTTTTCAATGTGTGAGCCGTAGCGACGATATTGTTATAGGCATCCTGCTTGGGCTGAGCGGCGGCAATGACATCATCCCAGAATGGTGCGGTCTCGACAGCAACCACGTTGCCCTTGAACTCGGGCATGTCGGCCGGTGCAGCCATGGCCTTGCGGAAAACCTCATTTTTGCTCTCACCATCGACTCCCAGCACGCCGATCACGAATGGCATCTTCGGGGCTGACAGGTCTTTGCGAACATCGCGAATGAACTTGGCCAGCAGGTCTGAATAAACATCGAATTTTCCAGGTTTGTCGGGGCCGGGATAAGTCGTCCCATCGACCAGATCGTTGAAACCCTGAAGCCAGACAAAACCCGCCACTTCATAGCCAGCCTTCTCGTCATATTCCGGACAGACCCGCTTGGGATCTGCCAGCACCTTTTTAACATGGTCGATCATCATTCGGTAAAACACACCCGAGGCGGCATCCTTTTTATCCTGCCACAGTTTTCGGTCCTCAAGTTTGGGAATCCCGTGAGCGCCTTGGGGATGCTTGTCCCACTGTTCCTGAATCTCCTTGGGCAGCTTGTATTGCCCGGCACTGGGCGGACGGAATTCGGTGTTGAGTGACCTGCCGCCCCATGCGGTCTTGATGATCAGGATGGGCTCGTTCAACTGTTTCTCCATATAGATGCCAAAGGTGAACTCGGGACCGATCTTGCCGCCGTCCTTGGTAGGTCGATCTCCACGAGCGCCAAAGCCGGCGGTCAATTTCCCCAGACCCTCGCCATTTGCACTGCCATCATAAGGGCCGGTCAAATAGGACATCCAGACCTTGTCACATACCCGTGGCGTTCCATCGGGATTGCGCATCTCCTTCAGGATGGGGGCCGTCAACGGATCTTTCCCGATATAGTCAAAAGTGCGCACCTCCGCATGCCCCTCCATGTTCGACTGCCCTGCCAAGATGAAGACTTTGAGGGGTTTCGCTTCCAGGCCAATGGCGGCGAGAAACATCGTGATCAGGAATGTGGCGGTGTGTTTCATGGATGGAAGAGGAGTTTGCTAGTGTTCAGTTTTAAGGAAATGCGGCCTAGGGCTGCTTGATCAGTTTGACGAGGTGGTGATTCATGGAGCGGCTATTTGTTTGGACCCGTCTTCCGGGATGGTGAAGTGATGCTGAGGAGCGGGGGATGATCTTTCGCGGCCTCGATGGCCTTGATGGCTTCCTCCACGGCGCCGACACGCCGATTGTTGAGTTCGCCGCCGGGATACTCCCGGCGCTCGACCTCGGTGTTGAAGCTGGC
>JANNXL010000434.1:0-20049 GCA_031409575.1 Hyphomicrobium sp. | reverse complement strand
TTCTCGAGGATCCCGACGGCTACAAGATCGAAGTGCTGCAAAAGGGTGGCCGGTTCGTGTAGCGTCTCTCGACGTGAAACGCGATTCTGGACCCTTCACAATGGCAGCCACCGCCGCGGCGCGCAGCATTAGCGACGACTTGGCACGTATCAGCCGTTTGCAGGCCGATGCGGCCGATCCAGGCGCATGTGTGTGGGTCAGTGCCAACGCGGGTACGGGCAAGACGCACGTCCTGACGATGCGGGTGCTGCGCTTGCTGTTGGGCGGCACGGCACCGAGCCGGATTTTATGCCTCACGTACACAAAAGCTGCCGCGGCCGAAATGTCGAAGCGCGTGTTCGACGAGTTGGCATCCTGGGTGATGCTGCAGCCGGGCGATCTCAGCACAAAACTCCAGCATCTAACCGGGCAAAAACCGGACGCGGGCGCTATGGCACTTGCACGCACGCTTTTTACGGCTGCGATCGAAACGCCCGGCGGCTTGAAGGTGCAGACGATCCACGCTTTCTGCGAGAGATTGTTACAGCGCTTTCCGCTTGAGGCCGGTGTCACGCCTGGGTTCTCTATTCTCGAAGACGCCATGGCGCGCAAACTGAGGCGCGAAGCCATCGACACGATGCTGGGTGAGGCGACCAAGAACAAATCAAGCGCTCTTGGCAAGGCTCTGAACACGGCCATCGCCTATGCTGCGGAAGGCCATTTTGATGACGTTTTGGATGACGCCCTGCGGCACCGCGCTTGGCTTGATGCGGCGGTGCGCATGGATGCCGATGGCATCGGCGGGCTCGACAAAGTTCAAGCGTTGTTCAATTCCCATTTCGGTGTTGGTGCCAAAGCCACGCCCGAGACAATAGCGGAGAACTTAGCCAAGCTGCTTCCTGATGGCATTCTGAAGCGTGTGCGCGATGCGCTCACTGGCGGCAGCAAGACGGACATTTCTCTGGGGCAGAAACTGAGTGATGCACTCGCGGCCGCCTCTGTGGTTGACCGGGCGGGACACGTGCATAGCTTTCTGACGAAGGCCGACGGCACGGCGCGCGACAAGTTCTTCACCAAGGATCTTGCCCGTGAACACCCCGATCTCGATGAAAGCTTGAAGCGCGTGCAGGATCGCGCTCTGAACTTGTGTGATGAACTGAAGGCGTGTGAGGCCATCGCCGCAACGATGGCTTTGCATCGACTCGCAGATGCTGTGATGCAGCATTACTCAGATGCCAAGGCGCGGCGCGCCAGTCTCGATTTTGACGATCTAATCTCGCGCACGTCGCGCTTGTTGGCATCAGGCACGTCGCCAGAGTGGGTGCTCTATAAGCTCGACAGCGGACTTGATCATATTCTGGTGGATGAGAGCCAGGACACGAGCCCCGATCAATGGAAAGTGGTCGAGGCGCTTGCCAAAGAGTTCTTCTCAGGCCGCGGGGCGGGCGACACGGTTCGTACGGTTTTTGCTGTCGGCGATGAAAAGCAATCGATCTATTCGTTCCAGGGCGCGGCGCCTGCAATGTTTTCTCAAATGGGGGCGCGCTTTGAAGATATGGCGCGCACCGCCGGACTGCCGTGGCGGCCTATTCCGTTAAACGTGTCGTTCCGCAGTGTTGTGCCGGTCTTGGCAGCGGTTGACCGTGTGTTTGCCGATCCAGGTGTCACACCCGGTGTGACAGCGCTGGGCAATGTCATTCCACACATCGCCAAGCGCCAAGGCCGCGGCGGCCTCGTTGAGGTGTGGCCAGCAGAACCTTATGAAGCGCCTCCGGATGCGGACGCTTGGTCGCCGCTTGAAGAAGTACCCGTGCAAGCCCCGGCATTGCGTTTGGCAGACCGGATTGCCGCGCAAATCAAAACATGGATTGATAACGGCGAGCGCCTCACTTCTGAAAACCGGCCGATTGTGGCCGGCGACATTCTTATCCTTGTACGCAAACGCCAGCCGTTTGCCGGGCCGATGGTGGCCGCGCTCAAGGCTGCTGACATTCAAGTTGCCGGTGCTGACCGCATCCGGCTGTCAGAACAGATTGCCGTTGAAGATCTCATGTCGCTGGGCGATGTGCTGACGCTGCCGGAAGACGATCTTGCACTCGCTGAAGTTCTCAAAAGCCCGTTGTTCGGCTTACATGATGATGATCTTTTAAAACTCGCCTGGAAGCGCAAAGGCACGCTCTGGCAATCGCTGTTGAAGCTGGCTGATGCCGAGCCGCGCTTTGCGCCTGCCGCGGCACTTCTTAAAAAATGGCGCAAGGCGGCCGACTTCATTCCGCCGTTCGAGTTTTTCGCCGGCGTACTGGACGGCGATGGCATGCGACGGAAACTGATCCAGCGTCTCGGGCGGGATGCCTGTGATCCCATTGATGAATTCTTGAATTTGGCGCTGACCTATGACGATGGCGAACCGCCGTCCTTGCCAGGCTTCTTAGCCTGGGTGCGCCAGGGCGACCGCGAGATCAAACGCGACATGGAACACGGCCGCAACGAAGTACGTGTGATGACGGTGCATGGGGCCAAGGGTCTTGAAGCGCCGATAGTATTTCTGCCGGACACCTGTTCGGCGAGGTCCGCAGGAAGCCAGGGCGGCAAGCCATTGCTGCTGGAGGACATGGAGCGGCCGATAGAACTGCCACCCCCGTTCTTCTGGCCGGTAAAGGGGGCTTCAAAGCTTACACCTGTCGTCGAAGCGAAGGACGCCCTTGACGGCAAGGACAGCGACGAACGCGACCGGCTTTTGTATGTGGCGATGACGCGAGCGCGCGACCGGCTTTACATTTCAGGCTTCGAAGGCAAGAACGGACGCGCGCGCGGCTGTTGGTACGACACGATGTCAACGGCGCTGATGCCGCTACTGAGCCGTGTTGCCGGAGCTGAGGCGACCATCACGGGCCGTCTTGAGAGCAGCCAGGAGGCTGTGGCCGAAACACCGAAGGTCACGCTGGCAGCACTGCAGGTCGCGGTCGAGCCGCCTGCGTGGACGTCGCGAGCAGCACCCCGCGAGCCGCAACTGGCCGTGCCGCTGGCACCCTCGCGCTTGGCTCCTTATGAGAGTGACGAAAGCGGTGAGCCGCTGCCCGTCGAGCCGCCACGCGATCCCTTGAGCGAGCCTGCGGGGACTTCACCTGTGACGACTGCTGCGCCAGCGTATGCCAAGAAAGGCGCGGCTGACGATGGCGCACGTTTCCTGCGTGGCACGCTGACCCACGCGCTGTTGCAACATCTGCCTGCCTTGGAGCCCTCGCGGTGGAAATCGGCGGCTGCAAACTTCGTCGCAGCCCGCGGCGGGCATCTGCCACCCAAAATGCAAAAGAGTATTTGCAGCGAGACGATAGCCATTTTGACCGACCCGCGGTTCGCCCCGTTGTTTGGGCCGGCAAGCCAAGCTGAAGTACCCATCGTGGCTGAGATCCCGAGGCCGAAGGGTCAAACAGGTCCGCCGCTGCGCCTGACCGGTCAAATCGACCGGCTGGCCGTCGTTGGTGAGAGTGTTTTGATTATCGACTACAAAACGAATCGTTATGCGCCTCAAGATTTGGCTGGAGTGGCAGAAGTTTACCTCTATCAGTTGGCCGCGTACCGGATGGCGTTGTCATTGATTTTCAAGAACAAATCAGTTCGGGCTCTGCTGTTATGGACCGAAGGGGCCAAAATACTGGAGATCCCGCAAGACCTGCTCAACAGCTATGCAGCGCGCGTTTGGACGATCGACGGAGCGCGCCTTGACGCATGACGGGCCGGTTCCTACGTAAGGGATCCGAAATTCTAGAATCCGGCATCCGTCCTGGGTGCTGAAATATGGAGCAACAGCCAGATGGCAAATACCCCAAGCGTCTCCGACAGCACGTTTGACGAAATGGTCTTGAAGTCAGCTGAGCCCGTTGTCGTGGACTTCTTTGCCGAGTGGTGCGGGCCGTGTAAGGCCATGGCGCCGGCGCTCGATCAAATGGCCGCCGAGATGAAGGGCAAGGTCAAGGTGGTCAAGGTCGATGTCGATCAGAACCCTGGCATCACGGCCAAGTATCAGATCCGCGCCATGCCCACGCTCATGATCTTCCGTGGTGGCGAAGTGGCCGCCCAGCATGTTGGTGCGCTGGTGCAGAAGAAGAAGCTGGAAGACTGGGTCAACGGCACACTCGTCGCTTAGAATCCAGCACTCACGTTCCTAGGAAAATACATTAGGCCCCGCGATGGCGATGATCGTGGGGCCTTTATTGTAGCGTGTTGATTGCTTGGCGTTGGGCAAAGAAAAAGCGGCGAGGACTGGTCCTCGCCGCATCAACCGTTGGCAAAGCAAACTACTTCTTTTCAGGTGCCGTTACAGCGGGAGCTGCAGCCGCTGCCGGTGCGGCTGCAGCAGGTGCTGCCGCGGCCTTCGGTCGGCCCCACTTGGCGGGCTTGGCCGCAACGGCCTTGGCGCAATCGGGACTCAGTTTGGCTTCGTTGTTGCGCAGGCAGAGCGCACGCGCACCGCCCTTGTTGTCGATCCCGGCACACAACGACTGGATGTCGGTTTTGCAAGCCTTGCCGAGCTTTAGAGGCGCGCCTGCAGCCGCTGCCGTTGTGGCTGGGGCAGGTGTCGTTGCTGCAGGGGCAGGCGTATTTTCAGCGAATGCCGGAGCGGCAAAGGCCAGTGCAGCGCCAAGCGCGACGCCATAAATTGAACGGTTCATTGAATTTTTCCGCATTGAGTGAAACTCCAAAAAGCGTCCCCAGGATGAACCCGGGCACGCTGACCAAACTCACTATGGTGCAGGGGTAATCTCGATATTTGGCAGAAATGCGCAGCGGCCGGGGCAAGTGGGGCACACCGTGCTAATATATACCTCAACTTTTACCTGCAGGATGAATCGCCATGACTTCGCCATCCTTGAGAGTGAGCGCCAGTTCGCCGCGCTTGAGCTTGAGGGCATCATCGCCGAAGACTTCGCGCCGCCAAGGACTTGTAAGCGCCAGCACGTCCGGGTCTGTTTCCGATGCGATGCGTTCCAGATCTTCGGAGCCAGCGATGTAGCGCGGTGCGACGCGGTGTCGTGCCGCAGCCGACTTCAAGAGCACTTTTAAAAGTTCCGTTGTGGCGGTTGCCTCGGCCGACAGTGGTGCGCCGTTGGTAAGCGGCGGGACGGTTTTCATATCGCGCGCCACGCCCCGTTTCACAGCTTCGATAATGTCTTTCGCGCGCGCTGAGCGGGCAAAGCCGTCGCTGAGCGTACGCAGCTCGCCCAGTTGTTCAACCGTGCTGGGGGCCTGATTGGCGATGTCATACAGCGCTTCGTCACGCAGAATTCGTCCGCGCGGCACGTCCTGATTTTGGGCCAGCCGTTCGCGCCAAGCAGCCAGTTCAATAAGTACCGCGAGCGCTTTGCGGCTTTTGACTCGCAGTTTCAGCCGCCGCCACGCGTCGTCAGGATGCGATTGGTACGTCGCAGGATCGGTCAGCGAGGCCATCTCCTCCTGCAGCCAACCAGATCGGTTGGTCTTTTCGAGATCGGCCTTCAGGCTGAGGTAGACGTCGCGCAGATGAGTGACATCGCCGAGCGCGTATACGAGTTGTTTTTCTGACAGCGGCCGGCGGCTCCAGTCGGTGAAGCGAGAGGATTTATCGAGGTCGTGGCTGGTGATTTTCTTGACCAGATTGACGTAGCTGACGCTCTCGCCGTAGCCGCACACAGCGGCGGCAACCTGGGTGTCGAAAACAGGGGACGGCACATGCCCTGACTGTGCGTAGACTATCTCGATATCCTGACGCGCAGCGTGGAATACCTTGAGCACGTTTTTGTTGCGCATCAGTACATAAAACGGTTCCAGATCCAGGCCCGGCGCTTGCGGGTCGACGATCAGCTCAAGTCCAGGGGCTGCAAGCTGGATCAGGCACAATTGCGGCCAGAACGTCTGTTCTCGTATGAATTCCGTGTCGACAGTCACAAATTCCGCGGTCGCGAACCGGTCGCAGGCGGTTTGGAGGTCTGAGGTCGAAGTGATGACGTGCATGAATCGGGCTATAACGCATAAGACTAGGCTTGTCGCTGACCTGTTGGCAGTTTGTGCCAAAGTAACGTCACGGCCGCCAAAAAGCACCCGCAATGGGGCTGCCGCATGGTCCGTCCGGCAATGAAGCACCGCTTAATTTGTCATCAAGTCTGATGCGTGTGCAATCTGGGTTAACCGAGTTTCCTCACAGCTTAGCAACCCTGCCGGGGCACCCTGCGCTCAGGGATGACCAGGTAACTTTTGAACCCTGGGTCCGCTTGGTGCGGGAGTAGCCGATGGCCGAGTTAACGGCTCGCGAACAGCTGATGCTGGAAATGGTCAACCGGGCGCGGCTTGACCCGGGCGCGGAGGCCGCAAGTCTGGGTATCGGCATCAACACCGGGCTCAGTTCCGGGCAAATCTCGTCTGCGGCCAAGCAGCCGCTCGCTGCCAACGAACTCATTAAAGATGCGGCACTCGCCCATAGCCAGTGGATGATCGCGCAGGACGTGTTTTCGCATACCGGCTCGGGTGGCTCCGGCCCTGGTGATCGGATGTCGTCGGCTGGATACAACTTCACGGGATCATGGACGTGGGGCGAGAACATCGCTTGGAGCGGTTCGACAGGCTCCGCAGATGGCGATGCCTACACGGTTGAACTCGCCAACAATCTGTTTCTCAGCCCGCACCATCGCGAAAATATTCTCAACGATGCGTTCCGCGAACTTGGCACCGGCATCTCAACGGGCCAGTTTACAGCCGGTGGCACCACTTACAACGCGGTGATGGCGACGCAAGATTTCGCCACATCAGGCTCAGACGTGTTTCTGACTGGCGTTGCGATCCAAGACGCCGACGGAGACAATTTCTACGACATCGGCGAAGCGCGATCCGGCATTTCGGTTGCGGTTTCGGTTGGAGGCGCAGCATCCGGATCAGACACAACAGCAACGGCCGGCGGTTATGCCGTAGGCTTTTCCGGCGGTATGGCATCTGTCACGTTTTCCGGCGGAGGGCTGACATCAGACGTCTCGGCCACGATCATGATGGGCGCGCGCAATGCCAAAATCGATCTCATCAACGACCATGAGATCGCTTCATCGGCCAGTGTGACGCTTGGAAACGGTGCATTCGATCTCGTGCTGCTCGGCATCGCGTCGATCAACGGAACGGGCAATGCCGATCCCAACCATGTGTTGGGCAATCGCGGAAACAATGTGTTGTCTGGCGGCGCAGGGAACGATGTGTTGACGGGCGGACAAGGGCGTGACGTGCTTGCTGGAGGTGCAGGCCGCGATCTGTTTGACTTCAACTCAAAAGTTGACAGCGGCAAGACGAGTTCAACACGCGACTACATCGCCGACTTTGTGCATGGCTCCGACAGGATTGATCTTGCGGGCATCGACTCGCGGCTCGACCGCTCCGGCAATCAAGCGTTCGCGTGGATGGGCACCTCGAAATTCAGCGGCCGTGACGGGCAACTGCGCTACGAAAAGGTCGACAAAGCTGGCAGCGCGCACGACACAACCATAATTTATGGCGACATCAATGGAGACAAAAAGCCCGATTTTCACATCGTACTTGACGGGCTACATACGTTGTCCAGGGGCGATTTTATTCTCTAACTGAAAAAGCGAGACGGCCTGCTGCTCTAAGTGGACTTCGAGAGCGGCTGCGCACCCGTTCGCGCGCATTAAGAATTGCGTGGGTCGTACAAGGGTTGCGCGCTGCCAAAGGTGGGGTTACGTGCCGGATCACTATCGCTACTTTGGCGCTTTCAGGCTTCTACTGGCTGTGATGGTAGTGGTGCAGCACGCCTTACCTGCGCTAGGGACAGGCAGATTGCCTGTGTTGATCGCACCGCTGGAAATTGGCAGCATTGCCGTGCTGCTGTTCTTTGTTCTGTCGGGCTTCATCGTCACGGAAGCCGCCATGCTGTTCTACGTGCGGCGGCCGGGTGCTTTCCTGACAAACCGTTTCATTCGCATCTACCCGCCTTACATCGTCGCGGTCACACTGACTGTCCTCGTGACTGCAACTGTCACACAGCTAGGCGGTGAGCCGGCTGTTGTGGCGCTGTTCAACGAGCCACCTGATCATTCGGCAGCTAATATTTTTGCAGCGCTGGCCGGCATTTTTCCTGTCGCAGGCAAACTTCTGGCGCCAGCGGGCGCCGCGCCAATCCTCATCCTCGCATGGGCGCTGCGCATCGAACTGTTGTTCTATGGTGTGGTGTTCCTTGCGCTCTGGGCGGGTCGCGTATTCAACCAGCCGCCTGCACGCGCGCTCGGGGTCGTGGCAATTGGGTTGCTCCTATTCGATGCTCAGTGGTTCGCGAGCTTGCGCGGCAACGGCTTGGAATTCACGCCCTACTTTGTGTTAGGCACGTCGGTTTATTTTGCCATCACACCGGCAAGTGCGCGCCGGCGGGTGCTGGCAGGTGCGCTCGTAATTGTGTCTTCAGCCATGATTGCGCAGCACATCTCTGGCCAGCCAAATTCGCACGAGCAGGCAGCGTTCATACGCGACCTCAATGGACAAAGCGCGCTGTTTTTCGCAGGTTGTGCACTGTGGTTCTTTTTGATCGCACTGCCGCGGATTGCTCCGCGCCTGGCAACGTCCGCGCGCATCGTGGATCAGAAACTTGGTGAGCTCACGTATCCGCTGTATCTCAGTCATATGGCGGCGCTGCTTGTTGTCCTGTATTTGGTTCCTGCCGGAAGCCTCCGGGCTTGGCCTTTCGCTCTTGGCGCTTGCCTAGGCGTGGCTTGGCTCATGCACCAGATTGTTGAAACGCCTCTCATGGTGCTTCGCCGGCGTATTCGCGGCCCTGGACCGGCAATGGGATCAGCAACCGTGGGCGCCGCCTGACATTCCGCATCCTTGACATTCCCCAAGCCACATGCGCTTTTCGGCTCAAATCCCCTGATTTGCTGCGAAGGATATGGGTCATGGCCGAGGCCAAACCACACCGCTACCGTTCGACCACCTGCGGCGGCTTGACGAAGGCGAATGCCGGGCAGACCGCGCGCCTTTCAGGCTGGGTGCACCGGGTGCGCGATCATGGCGGCGTGTTGTTCATCGATCTGCGCGACCACTACGGCATCACGCAGGTTGTGGCCGATCCCGACAGCCCGGCATTCAAAATGGCGGAAAGTGTCCGCTCCGAGTGGGTCATTCGCGTCGACGGCCGCGTGAAGCCGCGTCTCGAAGGCACCACGAACGCTGATCTTGCCACTGGCGAGATCGAGTTGTTTGCGACCGAAATTGAAGTGCTATCAGCTGCAAAGGAACTTCCAATACCGGTGTTCGGCGAACCCGACTATCCGGAAGATCTGCGGCTCACCTATCGCTTTCTCGATTTGCGCCGCGAAACGCTGCACGCCAACATCATGAAGCGCTTGGCGGTCACGGCCTCGATCCGCCGCCGCATGCACGAGGCGGGTTTCTTTGAGTTTTCGACTCCGATCCTGACCGCCTCGTCCCCAGAAGGCGCGCGCGACTTCCTTGTGCCGTCGCGTATACATCCCGGCAAGTTCTACGCGCTGCCGCAAGCTCCGCAGCAGTACAAGCAGTTGCTGATGGTGTCGGGCTTTGACCGCTACTTTCAGATTGCGCCGTGCTTTCGCGATGAAGATCCGCGCGCCGACCGCCTGCCGGGCGAGTTCTATCAGCTCGACGTGGAGATGAGCTTTGTTGAGCAGGAAGATATCTTCCAGACCATGGAGCCTGTGATCGGCGGCATCTTCGAAGAGTTCGCCAATGGCAAAGCCGTTACCAAAACATGGCCGCGGATTCCGTATGACGAGAGCTTGCGCAAATATGGCTCCGACAAGCCGGATCTGCGCAACCCTATCGAAATGCAGGACGTGACCGAGCACTTCCGTGGCTCAGGCTTCAAAGTCTTTGCCGGTATGATCGAGAAAGACCCGAAGGTCCGCGTTTGGGGAATCCCTGCGCCAACCGGGGGGAGCCGCGCCTTTTGCGATCGAATGAACTCATGGGCGCAGGGCGAAGGCCAGCCTGGGCTCGGTTATATCATGTTCAAAGAAGGCAAAGGCGCAGGCCCGGTTGCCAACAACATCGGACCAGAACGCTCTGCGGCCATTCAAACTCAGCTTGGATTGAAAGACGGTGATGCAGTCTTCTTCACGGCAGGCAACCCGGCGAATTTTTATAAGTTTGCAGGCCTCGCGCGCGATCGCATCGGCGCAGAATTGAAGTTGATCGACGAGAACCGCTTTGCGCTCGCTTGGATCATCGACTTTCCACAATACGAATGGAACGATGAAGACAAGAAGATCGACTTCTCCCACAACCCGTTCTCGATGCCGCAAGGCGGGCGGGGGGCGCTTGAGGCCGCGAACACCACAGATGATTTACTGGCACTTAAGGCCTACCAGTATGACATCGTGTGCAACGGCTTCGAAATCGCCTCGGGCGGCATTCGCAACCATGAGCCCGAAACCATGATCAAGGCGTTCGGCATCGCGGGCCTTGGGCCGGAAGTGGTTGAAGAGCGGTTCGGCGGCATGTACCGCGCCTTCCAGTATGGTGCGCCGCCGCATGGCGGCATGGCAGCGGGAATCGACCGCATGGTCATGCTTATCGTAGGGGCCAAGAACCTTCGCGAAATCTCACTGTTCCCAATGAATCAGCAGGCCAACGACCTGCTGATGGGAGCGCCTAGCGAAGTGGCCCCCAAGCAGCTGCGCGAACTCTCGATGCGGGTTGTCTTGCCGGATAAAAAGCCGGTCTGAGAGACGCTTCCGTGAAAAAAGCCATCATTTGGGAACCAAATTGGCTGCGACGCCGTTCAGTGATAGTGTTGGAATATCGCTGGGGAGCGAACAGTATTAACGCAAATGAGGAGAAGGCCATGAAGTTCAAAATGGCACTCACGATGATGGCACTGGCGGGCGCTGTGTTCGCTGCCACACCAGCATCAGCAGTGGTCGTTGGCGCCAGCGGGCAGAGCGTCAAAGCCGATGTGGTAACGCAGGGGCTGGTCGAGCAGGTCCGGCATCGCCGGTGGCGTGGTAACCGTCTGCATTACCGCAATGCGTACCGCTACCGGTACCGTCCATATGCCTACTCGTATCAGCCGTATTACTACCGGCGTCCGTATTATTCGCCGTACTACTCGTCCTACTATTCGCCATACTACGCTTCGCCGTATTATGGCGGTTACTATGGCCGCCGCCGCGGCGGGTTCTCGATCCAGTTCGGATTCTAAGAAAGCCGGACCAGTACAGGTTCAGACAATCGAGGGCAGCGGTTTCCGCTGCCCTTTTTTGTTTTTGCTTGCAATGACGTGCGTTCTCCCTGAGGGGGCTCCCAAGTGGTCGCGCGAACTGCCCGTAACTCGCAGAGCCGGCCGGTGTTGACGAAGATTGAAGCGATCAGTTTTTTGCGATCAGGCTGGCCCGCGCGTGAGACATTCGCGCAGTACTTTCGTTGAGCTTTGCGCGGTCGAGCTTGCCTTGTGAGTCTGCAGCCAGTAGCCCGGAGATGATGCCCGCAAGGTCGCGTTCGCCCCACGATACCAGCACGAGATCAGCTCCTGCATTGAGGGATTTGACGGCTGCTCCAGCCGTGCCTTCATCCGCGCGCGTCACGGCACCCATACTAAAATCGTCGGTGATCAGCAGTCCTTCGTGGTGCCATTCCTGGCGGATTAAGCCGCGGATAACAGCATCTGAAAATGAAGCAGGTGTTTTCTCGTCGACTGCCGCCAGCCGCACGTGTCCCAGCATGGTGGTGATGCCTGGCTTTTCCATCAATGCCCGATAGGGCGCCCAGTCATTGATCCAAAGATCAGCCCGTGTGGCCGTCAACGTGGCCTGACGGCGGTGCGTGTCGACAGCAACGCGGCCGAGACCTGGGAAATGCTTTAATGTGCACATCACGCCTTCTTGCACGAGCGTATTGCAATACCAGGATGCGGTCTTGGTCACCAGCCCAGCATCATCGCTTATGGCACGCGATGTCAGATGGGTTTCGCCGTCTCTGCGTGCACGCAATTTGGTTCGCAGATCGACAACAGGCGAAAAATTGAGGTTCACCCCCATGGCCTTCAGGCCCGCCACTTGCGCCTTGGCAAATGCTTCCACTCGCGCCTGTTTCTCCGCTTCGGAGTCTGGGGGCAGCGGCGGGGCGGGCACCCAAGTGACAATCATCCGGCCCTTGCGAGACCGCTTTTTCAACGCGACTCTCGGTGCCACGGGCGCGGCAACAATGCTGCCCAATCCAGGCTGACGCTTCAGGGGAGGTGAGAGCCGCGACACCGATCCGCCTTCCTGGTCGGCTGCAACTATAAGCGGCGGAAGGCCTTGCTTTTCACGTATGGCTTGCAGCACTGCGATCTGCGTGCCGATCTGTGTCGCAGTCTTTCCTCTGACGTTATGATCGGTAATGAAAATACCCGCGATGGCGCGCTTTTCGACGAGCGGCTTGGCGCTGTCGATTGAATCAAGCCCGGTAATGATATGGCGGCCGATGCGCTCCAGACTTTCGGGATCGGCCTTGTCGATGGTAAGGCGCACCAGCGGCGTGAACGCTAGCGCCGGCACAACTCCGGCACAGACGCTAACGAGGGCCAGAAGTTTGAAGCGCTGAAACACCCGATGGTGCTCCTAGGTGGTGTCAAGAATGTATGGCTCTTGCCCAGCCAGCGGGGGCCGCAAGTTCCAAGTGCACTCGTACGTAGCTGCCATGAGCAAGGCCACGGCATGGCCAGCACGAATCGTTCCGTAGACTAGCCTATTTCCTCAAGCGCGGTGAGGCACATGCCCCTATGAGGTAAACACAGCCGCGCGCGTCAGGTTTTCTTGACTTTTCGCGCCATCATATTGAGCCCCTCGATCAAGATCGCAAAGGCCATGGCGGCATAGATGTAGCCCTTGGGAATGTGGGCGCCAAAGCCTTCAGCAATTAGGACCATGCCAATCATCAGTAGGAAACCGAGCGCCAGCATGATGACCGCAGGGTTGGCGTTGATGAAGTTGGCAAGCGGGGTCGCTGCAACCAGCATAACAAGCACAGTAAAGACCACAGCGATGACCATGATCGGCAGATGCGGTGTCATGCCGATGGCCGTCAGAATGCTGTCAACTGAGAACACGAGGTCGAGCAGAAGGATTTGCCCAATCGCGGCTGCGAACCCGAGGGTTGCTTGGCGTCCGTCGAATAAATCCGGTGCCGGGTCCGGGTCAACGCGATGGTGAATTTCCTTCGTCGCCTTCCAGACGAGGAACAGCCCGCCGGCAATCAAGATCAGATCGCGCCAGGAAAAGCTGTGCTCAAACGCCGTGAACACTGGGTCCGTCAGCTTCACGATCCAGCTGATGGTGCCGAGCAGGGCCAGCCGCAGAATGAGCGCCCCGGCGATGCCCATTTGCCGGGCGCGTGCCCGTTGTGCTTCTGGCAGCTTGTTGGTCAGGATTGAAATAAACAGCAGATTGTCGATGCCGAGCACGACTTCCATGACAATGAGTGTCGCGAGCGCAGCCCAGGCTGAGGGATCGGCGGCTAGGTCCATCAGGTTGTCCATGGTCTTGCTCTCACTTGTTCAGGTCCGGCAGCGCGGTATGACATACGCTAAAGTGCTTATATCGCCAAACGCATGCAATGCGTCTGCGTTCACCCTTTTGTCGCAATTCTGCTGTCCGTTCGCCCTGGTCGCAATTATTTGGCTGGTGATAGTGCTCAAGGAGTTCCCACATGACTATACCGGGGGTGCGGTGGTTCGCGGCCGCATGGGCAGCAGCGTTGGTTGTCGTAGGTTCGGCAGCCTGGGGTGCCGATACGCGCGTGGCCTTGGTGATCGGCAACTCTGCTTACGCCAACGCCAACAAGCTCGCGAACCCGGCGAACGACGCGGCCGATATGGGCGCGCATTTGAAGAAGCTTGGCTTCAATGTGTTTTTGGGGCTCGATCTCGACAAGGCCGGATTTGACGCCAAAGTCAGGGACTTTTCAGCAGCGCTTGAAGAATCGGGCACGGCGATTTTGTTTTACGCCGGTCACGGTCTGCAAGTCGGGGGCGTGAACTACCTGGTCCCCGTCGACGCCAAACTCGCCCGCGAACGCGATTTGGAGTTCGAGGCCATCAAACTCGACTTTATCTTGAAGCAAATGGAACTCGGCCGCGAAAACAAAACCAACATCGTGTTCCTCGATGCCTGCCGTGACAACCCGCTGACGCGTAGTTTAGCGCGCAACATGGGCACGCGCTCCACGGCGGTTGGCCAGGGCCTGGCTCAGGTTGACGCTGGGGTTGGTACGTTCATCGCCTACTCAACTCAGCCGGGCAATGTGGCGTTAGACGGGACCGGGCGCAATTCGCCATTCACTGCCTCGCTGACAACGCGCATGGTAGAGCCCGGACGCAACCTGACATCGGTGATGATCGACGTACGCAAAGATGTGATTGCCGCCACGTCGGGCAAACAGGTGCCGTGGGATCATTCGGCGTTGACGGGCGAGTTCTTCTTCGATCTCAAAGCAGCGCCCGCGGGAGACGGTGCCTCGCAAGCCCGCGTCAAAGAACTTGAGAACCAGTTACAAGTCAAAGCCCGATCGGCCGATGTGGCATCGACGGCCGCACTCACGCAATTGCGGCAACGCGTGCGCCAGATGGAGGACGAAACCCGCCGCGACCGCGAGCGCATGTTTACTATTCAGCGTGAGCGAATTGAAGTGCGCGACAATATAAAACTTGGATCGATGTCTCAAGAAATCGGCCGGATTCAAATGGGAATGGTCAGCCGCGGGCGCGATCAACAGGAACTGAAGGTTCAAATCGAGAAACTCGAAAAGGACCTGGGTATTGTAACCGGCCGAGCCGAAGGCGACGAAAAGGAGTAGTGTGCGAGCCGGTTATACGGTCCGGACGATTTGCGTGCGCGCCAAGTTGCGTTCGCCTGCTGAGCCAGCCGGTGCAAGTGTTTTGAATTTCAGCCGTGTCTACAAGCTGTGAAAGTTGAAAAGGCCGGATTCTGAAAACCTTCATGAGACAACCTCAACCAGCGAGTTTCCCTTGCAAGCCCTTTAACGTCTCCACTGCGTCAGCACCGGCCAACAGGAACTGATCAACACCGGCGGCTTTGAGGCTGGCTTCGCGTTCGCCCGGCCGGCCGGCCATGAGAACATAGTTCGCTCCGGCCGACTTCAAGGCCTTGGCCGTCGCGCCCGCGTGCACGGCATTGACGGTGTCTGACGAGCAGATGCAGGCGGCGGTTGCACCCGACACCTTGAAAGCGCCCGCGGCAGCGGCTGCATCGGGATAGCCATCGCTCATGTCGGCTGCGATGCCGCCCGCCGCCAGATAATTCTTGATCCACGTCGAGCGCACGTTGTGGTCGATCACTTCGCCGAGGCTTGCAAGGAACACTGTGAACGGCTTTTTCGTGGCCGCCGCATAGTGATCCGCCACGTCGCGCAATGCTTCGAAGGGTTCAGCTAGGCGCGTCACGCCGAGCGCACGAACCTGTTCAGCAGGCGCATCTGTTGCCGCCGCGACGCGCGGCCAAGGCTCGGCCGAGACGCCATCGTCGCCAAGTTTCGGGAACGCCGAGACACCGGTGATTTCCATCCGGCCAGTGGCGATAGCCGTCGCGCGCGCGGCGGAGATCTTGGCAATCTCGTCTTGCACGAAGCCGCTCTGTAAAGCCGCAACAATCCCTCCCTGTACCTCGATCGACTGAAAAATGTCCCAGGCCTTCTGTGCCAGATCGTTGGTCAGGTTTTCGACGTACCACGAGCCTCCGGCGGGATCGGTAACCCGCCCGAGGTTGCTTTCTTCCTGGCACACGATCTGAATGTTGCGGGCGACACGCCGCGCAAACGCATCTGGCTGACCGAGTGCAAACGTGAAAGGCAGCACGCAAATGGCGTCCGCTCCGCCAAGAGCCGCAGAGGCGCACGCAATCGTGGTGCGGATGATGTTGGTCCAGGCGTCGCGCTTGGTCATCATGCGATAGGATGTTGCAGCGTTGAACGGCACTTTCGCGGCGGCTTCTCCTGCCCCGCACGCGTCGGCAACCCGCCACACCAACTGGCGGGCGGCGCGGAGCTTCGCCACACCCATGAATTGATCGTCATCGATGGCAAGAGTGATTTCGATTTTTGGAAGGGCATCTGCGGGTCTCAGCCCGGCTGTTTCGCAGGCGCGCAGATAAGCGACGACCGTTGAAAGCATGGCGGCCAGCTCTTGCGCCTCGCTGGCCCCACCGTTGTGATATGGCACGCCATCGGCGCGCAGCGCAGTTATGCCGGGAAAGCTTGAAGCTCCATTCGCCAGACTTGCTGCCGAAGTCAATGCCGCTTCGATGGGGTTGTTCAAGCGGCCGGTGCGCGCGAGTTCGCCGATGGGGTCACAACCGTAAGCCGCCTTGCGCTGAGCTGCCGGCACCTTGGCATGGTCCCACAGACCCCGCAGACTGGCGGCCGCACTCGCCGTTTGATCCCCAGCGACGAGCGATATCGTGGACAGGTTAAGCATGACTCCGTTGAGCGCACGCGTGAGTGTCGCCTCGTCCGGCGCAAGACCCAGGCCACCAGGTGTCGCGATTTGCAGCACAACCGACATCACGCCGCCTTCGAGATCGTCAAGCACTGCCTGATTGACTGCCACGGGATCGGTGCCGATGTGCATCTGCCGGATGTCCCAGCCCAAGCCAGCCCGCTGCGGCTTTGTTCCACGCACAAACGGCGCTGCACCAGGGGCTGCAAATTCAGAGCCGGGCAGTGCTTTGGCGGGCGTGTAAAGTGGTTCCACGCGCAAGCCGTCTGCAGTCTTTGAAACCAGCCGCTTGTCAAAGTCTGCACCCTTGATGGCCTTATCGACAAGCCCACGCCACTGGTCGAGCGTTGCTGGCGCAAAACCGTCAGCAAGCTTGACGAACGGGGCATGATCTTTGGCCGTCATAGGCACCTCAACATGAGTGTCACAATTCGATCATCGTATAGGGGCTCACCCCACGCGGTGCATCAGGAAATCGCCCGGTCCCGCTCGCGGCACGGCGACACGGCAGGCGTGCAAGTCCAACGGGCAGTGGCAGCACAACAGTTTTCCCTTGAATTTGCACCAGTCGGCGATGCAACTGAGCTTTGCAAAGCCTATGTCCCATGCCAATACGGCGGCTGACGTGGGGTCGCGAGTCGCAAGCCCTGCGAGATTCCACCCTGCGGACCTATTGGAGATGTTTGACCCATGAGCCAGTCAGTGCTTCAGAGCGGCAAGCTCTTTATCGGCAAAAGCACTAAGCCCGAATATCTGGAGCTCAAGTTCGCCAACCGGCATGGCTTGATCACAGGTGCGACGGGCACAGGCAAGACAGTCACGCTGCAGGGTCTGGCCGAAGGCTTCTCCGCGGCAGGCGTTCCGGTATTTGCTTCTGACATCAAGGGCGACTTGTCAGGCATTGCCGCCGTTGGCGAGCCCAAGGATTTTCTCGTCAAGCGCGCCGCTGAGGTTGGGCTCGGGTCCGACTGGAAGCAGCAGGCCTATCCGGCCATGTTCTGGGATGTGTTCGGCGCGCAGGGTCACCCCGTGCGGGCAACGGTTCTCGATATGGGGCCGTTGCTGTTGTCGCGCATGCTCGAACTCAACGAAGTGCAAGAGGGCGTGCTCAACATCGCGTTCCGAGTGGCAGCCGACGAAAAGATTCCGGTCCTCGATTTGAAGGACCTGCGCGCCATTATCGCGAACGTGGCCGAGCGCTCCAAAGAGCTGATGGGCAAATACGGCAATGTCGCGACGACATCGGTCGGCTCCATCCAGCGCCGGTTGCTCGTTCTTGAAGAACAAGGTGCGGCTCAGTTCTTTGGCGAGCCCGCGCTCGACATTACCGATTTCATGCGCGTCGCCCCCGATGGCCGAGGCGTGATCAGCGTGCTTGTGGCCGACAAGCTGATGGAAAAGCCACGGCTCTATTCCACGTTCCTTTTGTGGATGCTGACCAAGATGTGGCAGACGCTGCCCGAAGTGGGCGATCTCGCAAAGCCCAAGCTCGTGTTCTTCTTCGATGAAGCGCATCTGCTGTTCGATGACGCGCCAAAGGCGTTGCTCGAGCGCATTGAACAGATCGCACGGCTCATCCGCTCCAAGGGTGTTGGCGTCTATTTCATCACCCAAAACCCAATGGATGTGCCCAACACCGTTTCAGCTCAGCTTGGCAACCGGGTGCAGCACGCACTGCGTGCCTTCACACCGCAAGAGCAGAAGGCTGTGAAAACTGCCGCCACCACATTCCGCAAGAACCCGGACCTCGACACCGAAAAGGTGATCATGGAGTTGAAGGTCGGCGAGGCCTTGGTCTCGACGATTGAGAACAAGGGTGAGCCGTCGATGGTACAACGCACGCTTATTCGTCCGCCCGAAGGGCGCATTGGGCCGGTTTCCGCCGACGAGCGCCGCAGCGTCATCGAATACAGCCCTGTATATGGCAAATACGAAGAAGTACTCGATCGTGAAAGTGCTTACGAAATGCTGACGAAGCGCACGGAAGCAGCCGCGCAAGAAGCTGGGGCGTCGGGTGGCGGAGGTGGTTGGGGCGACGTTATTTTTGGCGGCGGAGCACCCGCCACAAAGGGCGGAAAACGCCAGCCGGCCGGCATGGGCGAATTGATTGGCAAGGAACTGCAGCGTTCCGTCTCGCGCACCATCGCGTCCACGATCAAGAACATTATTGTAGGTTCTATAAAGGGTGGGCGGAGGTAGGTCCGCGCTTAATTCCGCGCCTTTGCAACAGCCTTTGATCCCATCACCGGCACATCGGGCGGGCGAGATAGCCAGGGTCCGCCGTTTGAGCCGGTCTTGTAGCCCTCAGCAAAGAGCGCTGACTGGTATGCCGCATCCAATGTGTCTTCCGGCCGCGGCCGGAAATCACTGGGTACCGCCAACAGGTTGAACTGGACCTGCGCATCGAGCGCCATGCGGTAGATACGGTAGATGTCGCCCTTGTTCTGATTGAGCAACAAGGTCGAAATGGAAGATGCCGCGATCGGAATCGTCTTTTGCTCTACGGCGGCATAGTCTGGTGTCAGTTTGCCATTCTGAACCAAATAAAGACGCCGGTCGGGACGCACGGGATAAAGCGCGTCAAATGCAGTGAACGGCAGATTGACCGGGGCAACGTAGATCTGCCGTGTGACGCCGCCATCGACGTGCATCTCGTCATACAGTTTGCCATCGACAACGACTTTGATGTTTACAGGCGGAAATAGACCCGGAATTGAGGCCGATGCCAGGATCACGTCTCGGAACAGCTGCACCGCGTCAGGTGACCCGTTGATGGCGATTTCACCCATGTTCCAGACTACAGGTCTTTTCGCGTCGAGATTGGTTGTGCCAATTGTCAGCACGCGGCCGCGGCGGTACTCGGTGGCAATCTGGCGCAAGAATTCTGCGTCAATGTATTTCGCAATCAGACCCTGCAGCGGCCCGGTATCGGCAAGGGCGTCGCCACCGAGCAATCCGGGTAGAACCTGAGCGGTCGCGATCTGCGCCGCTTCATACTTTGTCCAAATTTCTTTCAGTTGTGGATCGTATCCGGGTCCAAGAAACGCGAACGGTGCAATGATGGCACCAGCAGAGACGCCCGTCACAAGTTCAAACTCTGGGCGGTCCCCGCGCGCAGTCCATCCCGATAACAGGCCGGCGCCAAATGCGCCGTCCGGTCCGCCACCGGACAATGCAAGAATTTCGATTTGAAGGCGGCCGTTGAGCTTTTTCGCTTCGCCTCCAAGATGTTTGAGGTTGGGGAGTTTGCGCCGGTACTCTTCGCGAATGTCGGTGGGCACTTCATCGCCCCAAAAGCGCGCGCCTTGGATTTTCGGTATAGAGGCAACTTGATCGGCAATAGCCGTCGGCACCGGCATCCGCACAATTGTGCTCGCACAACCAGAAACGGCCGCACCAATCGCAACGCAAACACAAAAAGCGAGCAAGCGGCGCACAGAATCCCCGACATTTGGCTTATCTCCCTGAGAGATAACCAAATTTAGGTTAGAATTTGTTTGCAGTCAGAGCAAGCAGTGGAGCGCGAGATGAAAATAGGCGGCACCAGTCGACGCCGCCTCAAACAAATGACGAGT
>JANNXL010000433.1:0-1855 GCA_031409575.1 Hyphomicrobium sp. | reverse complement strand
CACCAACGCCATATTTAAGGGGGACTCGCTCCCAAATACACGGGGCGTCAGCTGCCGTCGAGTGCCAGCGCGAGGCGTCAACCGTTGTGAATGGCTCAGCGAACCGGACGGCACTTGAGTTATATGCAACTTAAATAAGCCCGACGGTTTAGGGCTTGCTTGCCATCGCTTGCAGTACCGCAGGCGTCACGCATCGATGCGAGAGAGGCTCCAAAACAGCCAAAACCACAGCATGGCCAATGCTGTAGCGGCATATGGCACCGCCGAGCCTGCATTGATCCAAAACATTTCGCGCAACACGCCCGGAACCGGATAGGTCGGGCCAACTGTGAAGAAGGCCAGCCAGAAGCCAATTTGGACAAGGCCGATGACGGCGCCTGGAACAATGAAGAGCAGGGCCATCGCGCGCTGGCGGCCGATGGCTTTAAGACGATCAAGAAGCGGAAATGAAAACAGCGCGACGGCCGCGAGCAAAACTATGGCCCCGCCGTAAAAGCTGAACCAGCGCGCAGGCGCGAGCGCAAATAGTATAAAGGCGAGCGCCGCCGTCGCGAGGGCCGCCTTTTTCAGCCGCAGGATATAGACGTCGCGAGAGGTCAACATCCAACGTGTCGTATTCGCTAAAGCGGCAGGGGGTCAAGGCGCCGTGCACCGTTGGCGCGGCGCAGGACGCGTCACAAACAAAAGGGCCGCCCAAATAGGCGGCCCCCGTGAGATAGAATTGCGACAAGCGGGCTGCATGTGAGCCCGTATCAAGATCGCTTGGTTAGCCTACGAACTGAAGGTGAGTTTCGGCTGCTCTGAACGACCCAAATATCGCTGCCTTCAAGATCCCACTCGACATCGGATCACCTCCCTTCGGTTGTTGAACGATGCAGTTAAGCTCTCACAGTTCGGCAAAGATGGGAAGGGGGTGGTAGGCACGCGCCGCCGCCTGACTCACAACAAACAGCCTCCGGCAATCCAGGGGCCGTCCATACATGACGGGGTTGGTGGCGGGTTCTACTTTCTCAATGGTGGGATCGCATTAGCCATGTTGTTTCGAGTTTGGATTTCTATGAATGTGTTGGTTTGGAGGGCCGCGAGCCTTTCGCTACCGGGCTTCGCGTCCGACTACATCAACTATTGCCGCACCGCCGATGGGGACTACGAAATACAGGACGAGGTGCTGATGCGCACTGGCGCCGATGCCTCATCGGGCCGCCAGATTGACTATCAGACGCTGAAAACCACGTTGATCAAGCACGAAACCGGCTATTGCATTTCAAACCAAGCCCCGGGCCAGAAGTTCGAATACGAAAGCAAGAGCACAGTCATAATCATCACCTTCAGGGATGATGGCCGCCGCATTGAAAACAAGGCCTTTTGCGAGTTCGCGGCCGATGGCCTGCCCGCGGCCTATACCTGCGACAAGCAAGTGGTGACTTCGTCCGTAAATGAAGGCCAAGCGGCAACGACCGCGGAGGCCACAGCGTCTACCGCCGCTTCAATCCTATGGAACCACAATGGCTCTCTGATGCGGCTTATCGCCGATGGGGTAACGCGAACCATGGTCTACGAAGAACCGCGAGATGGCATGGCGAAGGCGGGTGCCAGGCAAGGCAGCGTCGTGTTTGAAGGCACGCGCACAGGCAACAGCTATTCCGGCACCGCTTACATTTTCGCCAAGGGCTGCAAACCGCGGGGCTATCAGGTTTCCGGCGAGATTGCCGAGGGTGAACGCCGCATCACACTTCACGGCTTGGCTCCAAGACTGACCAGCACATGCAAACTGATGGGCACCAAGGAAGATACGCTGGTGTTTGATTTGCAAGGCGAGTGAGGCCACGGCACGGTGTGGAATCATGTAGTCTGC
>JANNXL010000432.1:0-20331 GCA_031409575.1 Hyphomicrobium sp. | reverse complement strand
CTCAACGTCGATATGGTCAAAATTGACGGATCGTTCGTCAAAGACCTGGCGTCCGACAGCAAGGGCGAAGTTTTCATCCGCACCATGATCGAGATTGCGCGCACCTTCGGAATGGAAACAGTTGCCGAGTGGGTAGGCAACGAGGAAACCGCGATCTTCCTTCGCGCGGCAGGTATCACGTACCTGCAGGGCTTCCACTACGGCATGCCGTTGCGCGTCGAAGACTACGAACGCCTCAAGGCAGCGACATAATCTGACCGGTCTAGCTTCGGTCGCGAGACAGCCGCTCGATCCGCTGCTGCATTGCGGTGAGCTGATCTTTCAATTCATCGATTTCAGTTCCAGGTGATCCGCGCGAAACGGTATCGGAACGCGGCGATGCCTGTGTGCCGCCTGTTGCTGCCCTAGCCAATACGTCTTCGGGCGCCGGCGGCACGAATGGGTTGGGGAACGGCAAACCCGGGATAACCGGCTGACCGCCGCTCGCTGCCAGCGAGGTCCACATCGTCATGGCCTGCTCGAAGAGCGCGATGTTGCGGCGCGCCTGGTCTTGATAGATCTCGTAGGCGCTCGACGGGTTTGTAAACGCCGACGTCAGCTGGCTGCGGAACTTTTCCTGCTCCTTGACCAGGCTTTCCAAACTGAACTGGAGGTAGCTTGGCACCATGCGTCCCATCTGGTCATCGTAAAATCTGATGAGCTGACGCAAAAACGGGATTGGCAAAAGTGTCTGGCCGCCTTCGCGGCTTTCCTGCTCCACGATGATCTGTGTGAGCACGGCGTGGGTCAGGTCGTCTCCGGACTTAGCATCGTAGACCACAAAGTCGCGGTCTGAGCGCACCATTTGTGCCAGATCCTCCAGCGTTACATAGGTGCTTGTCTCGGTATTGTAGAGCCGCCGGTTGGCGTATTTCTTGATGACGACCGCCTCACGCTTCTCAGGCTGGGTCTCGGGTTTGCTTTGCATTTCGGCAGCACGCTTCTCTGGTGTTTGATGTTGCATTGCAAGATCGTATCACAGGCGGTTATCTCCTTACCAGGGGCTGTTTTTGCGTTGCGCTGGTTCTTGATTGGCGCGCGGCGCCGATCCGCCGGGCGGGCCCGCCACCGCACGCAAGGACGTCGATGGGCAAAGGCGGGGAGCTTCCGGCTACCCAAAAGGCGTTCGCCAATTTCCCTGAAGAATAGGCGATTTTGCCGCCGCATTGCGTAATTGCAGCTATAAAGGCCGTGCTGCTATGACCCCGTCACGAATGCGGGGCCGGACATACCGGGCGGCGTTGACACTCTAATCAAAAATGCGGCCAGGGCAATCGACCCCACCTGTTCGCCATCGGGAGGAAATTGGAATGAGTGACGACACGACGATTGTCATTGCCAGTGCTGCGCGTACGCCAGTTGGCTCATTTAACGGAACACTCGGCAGCGTGCCGGCTCATGAGCTTGGAAAAGTGGCGATCAAGGCGGCGCTGGAACGTGCCGGTGTGGCAGCGGGCGATGTGTCGGAAGTCATTCTCGGCCAGATCCTAACAGCCGGTCACGGACAGAACCCGGCGCGGCAGGCTTCGCTCGCCGCTGGCATTCCGGTGGATACGCCCGCTTGGGGCATGAATCAGATCTGCGGTTCTGGGTTGCGTGCCGTTGCCCTTGGTATGCAGCAGATCCAGACTGGCTCGGCTTCGATCGTGGTCGCGGGCGGTCAGGAGAGCATGAGCCAGTCGATGCATGCCGCTCACATGCGGGATGGCACCAAGATGGGTGACTTCAAGTTCGTCGACACCATGGTGAAGGACGGATTGTGGGATGCCTTCAATAATTATCACATGGGCACGACCGCCGAGAATGTCGCGCGCCAGTGGCAGATCACACGAGACGATCAGGATAAGTTTGCCGTCGCCTCTCAGAACAAGGCCGAGGCGGCACGCAAGGCTGGCCGCTTCAAGGCTGAGATTGCACCGGTTACGATCAAAGGCCGCAAAGGCGATACCGTGGTCGATACCGATGAGTACATCAAAGACGGCACGACGCTCGAAGGTGTTTCCAAGCTGCGTCCAGCGTTCGACCCCAAAGAAGGTTCGGTTACGGCAGCGAATGCATCAGGAATCAATGATGGCGCGGCCGTTGTAGTGCTGATGTCATTGGCCGACGCCAAGAAGCGCGGGATTACGCCGCTTGCCCGCATCGTCTCGTGGGCGCATGCCGGGGTTGATCCTTCGATCATGGGTACTGGCCCCATCCCAGCCTCTAAAAAGGCGCTGGAAAAAGCCGGCTGGACTATCAAAGACCTCGACTTGATCGAAGCCAACGAGGCGTTTGCCGCACAGGCCATTGCTGTCAACAAGGGCATGGCTTGGGATACCGACAAGGTGAACGTCAACGGCGGTGCAATCGCCATCGGCCACCCGATCGGTGCCTCGGGTGCGCGAGTTCTTGTCACGCTGCTGCACGAAATGCAGCGCCGTGACGCCAAGAAAGGTCTGGCCACGCTGTGCATAGGCGGCGGTATGGGTGTCGCTTTGTGCGTTGCGCGCGACTAACGGCTTTCTCGCATCCCCGTCACGATTAAAAGCGTGACGGGGCCGGTCTACCAAAACCAATCAATCAATAAATCTAGGGAGCAAGAACTCACATGGCGCGAGTAGCCGTCGTTACCGGAGGCACGCGTGGCATTGGCCATGCCATTTCCGTTGCACTGAAGAACAAAGGCTACCGCGTGGCGGCCAGCTATGCTGGCAACGATGCCGCTGCTCAGCAGTTCACGGCTGAGACCGGAATCCCGGTTTTCAAGTTCGACGTCGGTGACTTTGATGCCTGCGAAAAGGCGTTCGCCCGAATTGCCAAGGAAGTCGGTCCGATCGACGTGCTCGTCAACAATGCGGGCATTACTTGGGACGGAATGTTCCACAAAATGACACGCGAACAATGGGATAAGGTAATTGGCACCAACCTCAGCGGCCTGTTTAATTGCACGCGCCAGGTTTGGGAAGGTATGCGCGCCCGCAAGTTCGGCCGCGTGATCAATATCTCATCAATCAACGGGCAAAAGGGCCAAATGGGCCAAGTGAATTATTCCGCTTCGAAGGCTGGCGACATTGGCTTTACGAAGGCACTTGCTCAGGAAGGCGCGCGTGCCGGCATCACGGTCAACGTGATTTGCCCTGGCTATATCGGGACCGAAATGGTGCGGGCGATCGATCCAGCCGTTCTCGAAAAGAACATCTTACCGCAAATCCCCGTCGGCCGTTTGGGTGAGCCGGAAGAAATTGCACGCTGCGTTGCGTTTCTGGCCTCAGACGATTCAGGGTTCATCACGGGCTCGACCATCACTGCTAACGGCGGACAGTATATGTCGTAGGTTCTGCATGATTTGATCTCTAAGAACTTGATGTTTTGAGATCACAGTTCGAAGTCAAACCGCGGCAGATTAAACCTCTGTCGCGGTTTTTCTTTTGTTTGAGGCGCTTTTACTTTGGACCTAGAACAATTCAAAAACATAGCGGTTGACGGTTTTGGCTGTGCAAGCAATCTTTGCTCATCACACCCGTGACACGTGTTTCCGGCACACCGGGAGCGCCTGATTTCGAGACCTTGAATCTCGCCGATTAGGAGTTTGACTATGATGCTTCGCCTCTCTCAGCGGCTTGCCGGCAGTGCAGCTTGCACCGCCATCTTCGTGGCCCTGATTTCCACATCCGCACCCTTGCTCATTTCCTCTGCACAGGCGGAAACGCCTGCTTCGGCAAAAGCTGTTGTCGAGAATTATTCTAATATAGCCGAGGCAGGCTATCAGGATGCGCACACGGCGGCAGTCGCGCTGCAGGCAAAAATCAAGGACCTGCTCGCTTCTCCATCAGATGCCACGTTGTCCGCAGCACGCGATTCCTGGAAGGCATCTCGCGTGCCTTACATGCAGACGGAAGCATTTCGCTTTGGCAATTCAATCGTTGATGATTGGGAAGGCAAGGTCAATTCCTGGCCTCTCGATGAAGGTCTGATCGACTACGTGAGCAAAGACTATGGCTCGGAATCGCCCGAGAACGAATTTTATGCCGCCAATATCATTGCCAATCCCTCGCTCACGATTGCCGGCAAGAAAGTCGATGCCTCCAAGATCACCAAGGAATTGTTGAGTGAAACTCTGCACGAAGCTGGCGGCGTCGAGGCAAATGTCGCTACCGGGTATCACGCAGTCGAGTTTCTGCTGTGGGGGCAAGATCTCAACGGCACGAAGCCTGGAGCCGGCGCGCGGCCCGCAACGGATTTCGATCTGAAAGCCTGCACCAACGGCAACTGTGATCGCCGCGCCGCCTATCTGTCAGCGGTAACCGAGCTTCTCATCGACGATCTTGCGTGGATGGCTGGTCAGTGGGGCAAGGAAGGCGAAGCCCGCAAAGCGGTAATGTCGAAGCCCGACACGAGCGGCATCACCGCCATATTCACGGGCCTCGGAAGTTTGTCTTACGGCGAACTCGCTGGCGAGCGCATGAAGCTCGGCCTGATGGTTCATGATCCCGAAGAGGAACATGATTGCTTCTCCGACAATACCTACAACTCGCATTACTATGACGCTCTGGGCATGCAGAATGTTTATCTCGGCTCCTACAAGCGCATCGATGGCACGGTGGTATCTGGGCCTGGCATTGGGGAACTGGTCAAGCTGAAGTCCGCCGAAGCCGATACGCGCATCCGCGCAGCGCTCGATACCACCAAGGCAAAAATGACCGCCATGGTCGAGCGCGGCAAGACGGAAGCCTATGACGTGATGATTGGCGAAGGCAATGCCGAGGGTAATGCAACCGTGCAGGCAGCTATCGACGCTCTTGTCGGTCAGGCGAAAGAGTTCGAGCGGGGTGTGGCGGCGCTTGGCCTGAAGGCCATCACGTTCGAAGGCTCCGACAGTTTGGATGATCCCTCGAAGGTAGGAGCCGAAGAGAAGAAAGGCTAGGGGGCCTGCCTGCGATCCCTCGCAGGCGCCCCAGGTCACCGATTTCACACCAGATCGCCAATGCCCGAGAGACGCCGCCAGACACGTATCCGAAATGCCACTGCCAAAGACTCCTTGGTTCCTTCGGGTATGCAACAAGATCAGGATGTTATAATATCCGGATATGATTACGCCAACGCTGTATCTGCCGCTAAGGCTGCAACAATAGAAAAACCAGACATCGCCACGACGTGCAAAGCGTTACCCAGCACCGACTACATTATCTTCATGAGACCCACCAAATGATCAAGAGCCCAAGAAACCTCGCAGCGATCTTCGCAGCCTCAGCCGTGACACTCGCCGCGCTGGCTGCATCTTCATACAATGCTTATGCGGCCGATCTCGGCGGCAATTGCTGTGCAGATCTCGAAGAACGCATCGCGGAGCTTGAAGCGACAACCGCGCGCAAGGGTAACCGCAAGGTCTCGCTCACGGTGTCGGGACAGGTCAGCAAAACGCTGTTGATATGGGACGATGGGCGCGACAGCGATACCTACGTTGTCGGCAACAAGAACGATCAAACCAATTTCGGCTTTGCAGGCGATGCCAAAATTGCACCAGGTGTGACCGCTGGCTTTGAAATCGTCATCCGTGTGCGTGACGATCTCTCCGATGCCGTCAATCAAGCGTCCGCTGCGGGCGATGATGGGTTCGACGTTTGGCAGGCGCACTGGTACTTAGAGAGCGAGACATACGGTAAGGTCAGTGTCGGCGTTGCATCGCGCGTTTCAGACACTGCTCCGGAGGCAGACTTCTCGGAAGCCGGGATTGCAGGCTACGCCGGCATGCAGGACATCGGCGGCGGGTTCCTTCTGCGCCGTAACGATGGCGCACTGACTGACCTTGCCTGGGGCGATATTATCAGCCATTTCAATGGCGATACGGCCAACATCGTTCGCTACGACACGCCCTCGTTCGGCGGTTTCATTGTCTCGGCCAGCTGGGGAGAAGACGACATTTGGGATGTCGGGATTCGCTACGCCTACGAAGGCAGCGGTATCAACTTCGAGGCCGTTGTGGCCTACACCGAAGTAACGGATGAAGATGGTGAACCCGGGCGCGTCGATCAGGATACAGTTGTTGGGTCAGCGTCGATCCTGCACGAAGCGTCAGGTCTCAATTTCACGATTGCAGCTGGGCAGCAAAGTTCGAACGTCGCAGTGGTCGATCTCGATGGGGTCACACGCACACCGGAAGATTCCAAGTTCATCTATGTCAAAGCTGGATGGATCGCGAAGTTGAACACACTTGGACCAACGGCCTTCTACGGTGAGTACGGCCGCTTTGAAGACTTCCTCTCGGCTGGCGCTGACGCCGGGGTCGTGGCCTCGCTGGCACCTGGTGCCGTCCGCATCTCTGGCAACGAAGTTGATGTGTGGGGCATTGGCGTGGTTCAGCACATCGAAGCGGCCGAAATGCAAATTTTTATGGGCTATCGCAACCATTCGGCAGATGTTGATATGGTCGATGGCACAGGGACTACAACGGGCACAAGTCTTGAAGACTTCCAGACGTTTGTCAGCGGCGCCAGGATCGCGTTCTAACCTTCGCCGCAACCGGCGAAACGAGCACTTAAGAGTGACGATTGTTCGCCTGAATACGTCGATGGTTCGCAAAGTGCCGCTGGCTCTCGGAGTCGTGGCGGTTTGTTTCGCCGGGGGATGGGCCGTTGCAGGCCTGCCCTCGGCGGTTCCAGCCGCAGTGCTCGAACCCGGCGAAGAAAATCCAGGCGGTGCGGCGACAACGCAGCGTGGCAGCGGCACTCGCGATGCTTTCTCGCAATCGTCTCGCGGCCTTGGCTTCGAGGGTGAAGGCAAGTTCAAAATTGGCAATGCGTTGTTTCGCAAGCTGTGGATCGCCGCCCCGTCGTCAACCGATACATCCGATGGCCTGGGGCCGCTCTACAACGCACGCGGCTGTCAGAACTGTCATTTGAAGGACGGGCGAGGGCACCCTCCAACCGGCAACTATCCCGAAGGCAATGCCGTATCGTCGCTGGTGCGCCTGTCGATACCGCCTCAGACAGATGCGCAGCGCGCAGCCTTGTCCGAGGGGCGTATCAAAAGTGTCGACGAGCCGGTTTATGGCGGGCAGTTGCAAGACGTCGCCGTAACCGGACTCGATGCCGAGGGTCACGTTCACATTGTCTACACAGATGTGCCGGTGGCTCTGGGAGATGGCAGTGTCGTGACGTTGCGCAAACCCGCGGTTTCGATTTCAGAACCGGCGTTCGGCCCGCTACACAGCGAGACGATGACATCTCTGCGCGTCGCGCCGCCGATGATTGGCCTGGGATTGCTGGAAGCCATTCCTGAAAACGACATACGGGCCAAAGCCGATCCCAGCGATGCCGACAAAGATGGCATCTCCGGCCGCGTCAACGAAGTGTGGTCGGCAACCGAAAATAAGCTCGCGCTGGGTCGCTTTGGCTGGAAGGCGGGCACGCCAACAGTGCAAGAGCAAAGTGCTGAAGCATTTGCAAGTGACATGGGCATCTCAAGCCCTCTCGTGCCACGGCCTACTGGCGATTGCACCGCTGCTCAGACCAAATGTATGACAGCGCCTGATGGGCGCAGCGAACGGCAGGATGGTCAGGAGATCGGCGCCGAGCTTTTCAACCTTGTCACGTTCTATACTCAAAATCTGGCCGTGCCGGCGCGGCGTGAACCCGGTGGTGTGCAGGTGCTGAAAGGCAAGGCGCTGTTTCAAGCCAGCGGCTGCAGTGGCTGTCACTCGCCCTCGCAATCCACTGGCATTTTAAATGGGCAGCCACATCTTTCGAACCAGAAGATCTGGCCCTATACCGACCTGCTGTTACACGACATGGGACATGGGCTTGCCGACAACCGTCCCGAAGCCAAAGCCGATGGTAATGAATGGCGCACAGCGCCGTTGTGGGGCATCGGCCTGACGCAAACGGTCAGCGGGCATACTTTCTTTTTGCATGACGGCAGAGCCCGCAACATTGAAGAAGCCATTTTATGGCATGGCGGTGAAGCCAAAGCAGCGCGGAATGCGTATGCGCAGTTGACGAAAGCCGATCGCGAGGCACTTCTTGCTTTTGTAAATTCGCTCTAAGCGGACAGCCCTTGCCGCGCCATCCGTCAATCCGGTTCACTGAACAAACGCTGGGACATCATGTTTGATAAATTGCATCAGGTGAGCCGCTCCGCAGCATCGATGATAGCGGCGGTGCTCGCATTGGCCCTGTTTGGTGCCTTACCGGCACGCGCTTATGACTATGAGGGTCTCGCTCGCGATGCCTTGGAGCGTCATATCCGGCCGGGCTATGCCGCTTTTGACAAGGCGGCTGCTGGGTTGCACGAAGCGGCCACCTCACTGTGTGATGCACCGGCGGCAGACCGTCTCGTCAAGGCCCGGGCTGCTTTCACTGAGGCGGCGCTGTCTTGGGCGCGGATCGAACATGTCGGGTTTGGGCCCATTGCGGACGACCGACGCCACAACCGGTTGATGTTCTGGCCCGATCCTAAGGGCGTTGCGCGGCGGCAGATTGCAGCCGTGATGAATACGGCAGATGAAACGGCCTTTGACACACGTTTGGCTAGCAAGAGTGTCGCGGTTCAGGGCTTTACAGCCTTGGATGTTGCGCTGTTTGGGCCCGGGTCGGAAGATCTTGGCGCCGCTGCTGCCAAGGGAACGCCGCGCTGCCGTTACAGCGTGGCACTCACATCGAACATCGCTTCGATTGCAAAGGCGGCGTCGGCGGGATGGGCGAAGGGCAGTGATTTTGAGCGCACTTGGCTGCAACCCGGTCCGGGAAATAGCGTCTACCTTTCGGCTAAGGAAACGACGCAAGTTCTGTTGCAAACCTATGTCACGGGGCTGGAACTACTGCGCGACCAGCGCTTGAAGGAGCCGCTGGGCATGCAGAAAGTTGGCGGCAAAGCCATTGAGCCGATGTTGCCCAACAGCGGTCTCGCTGTCGCGTTTCTGCAAGCCAATATCGAGGGACTGAAGTCGCTGCTCAGCGACGGCGGTTTTATTGCACGCCAAACTGAGCCGCTGACACTCGATCCTGCAAAGCAAGAGATGACGGTGCTTGGCTCGATCCGCGACGAGCTGACCCGTGCCGCTGAGGCGGCGGCCAGTGCTGGAAAACTCTCTAAAACACCCTTCAAGGATGAGGCTGCCCGCCAAAAACTGATTAGCATGGGGTTCCCGCTGAAGAATGCCTACACAACCGGCGGGCAAGTCATCGCCGAAGAGGCAAATATCACGATGGGGTTCAGTCCGCTCGATGGCGATTGATCAATATCAACTCGATAGACGGCATTTTCTCGGGCTGTCGGCCGCGACTTTGCTGGCAGCACCGCGTGCGGCTCGTGCGCGCGATGCCGAGGCTGGCAGCCTGGTTTCTAAGCGCGCTCACTACATTGCAAGTTGCCGCGAAGGCGTCGACCGGTTTTCCGCCGTCGCGTTTGACCCTGATGGTTTGATTGCAAATCGCATCTCCCTTCCCGCACGCGGACATGACATCGCGCTGCGCCCAGGCTCGACAGAGTGCGTCGTGTTTGCCCGGCGGCCTGGCACGTTTGCGATCGCCTTCGATGCGGCGGGTTCAAAACCAGCGCAAAACTTTGTCACGCGGCCCGACCGGCACTTCTTCGGACACGGCGTCTTTTCGCCAGATGGGCGATTGCTTTATTCGACAGAGAACGACTTTGCAGGCGAGCGCGGCATGATCAGCGTGCGCGATGCGGCGGGCGGCTACAATCAGATTGGTGAGTTTCCTTCAGGCGGCATCGGCCCGCATGATATTGCGCTGCTGTCCGACGGGGTCACGCTTGTGGTCGCCAATGGCGGCATAGATACCAATCCGGATAGCGGACGCGCCCCTCTCAATCTCGATACCATGCAACCGTCGCTCGCCTACATCGACGTGCGCTCGGGTGAGATCATCGAACAGACAATGCTGCCGCCGGAGCTGCATCAGCTTTCGATCCGTCACCTCGCGGTCGCAGCCGGTGATGTGGTGACGTTTGGCTGCCAGCATGAAGGTGAGGGTGCGCCCGCACTTGTCGGCTGGCACAAACGCGGGGCGCTGGCGGCTTTGTTCGAAGCGCCAGACGAAACCTACGGCGCCATGAAAAACTACATTGGGTCCGTTTCCGTTGACCCATCGGGCAGCATTGTCTCAGCCACATCGCCGCGCGGCGGCCGGGTGCTATTTTTCGATGTTGCTGGGCGAAAACTTCTGGGAGTAGCAGCCATGAAAGATGTGTGCGGTGTTGCCCCCAGCCATCGTGGCGAAGGTTTCCTACTCACGACCGGTATGGGACAGGTTGCCTACAGCAATCCTGAGAAGCCGTCCGCTCCGTTACAGTCGCTACGTCTCGATGGTATCGCCTTCGACAACCACGCCATCACGTTTTAGCGGGTGCATGGCGCGTAGCTCCCGGAACGGGATCTGACCGGCCACCTTGCATTAGATACAGCGGCCACCGTCCACTTCAAGTGCCGCTCCAGTGACGAAAGCCGATGCCGGGTCCGCAAAGAACAAGGCCGCATTGGCTATGTCGGATGGCTTGGAGAAGCGCCCGAGTGGAATCCCGGCTAAGAATTTGGCACGGTTTTCCGGCGTGTCAGGCATGCCCATAAACTGCTCGATCATACCGGTTTCGCCAATCACGGGGTTGATGGCGTTGACCCGGATGTTCAACGGCGCAAGTTCGGCCGCCATGGATTTCGTCAACGTCAGCGCGGCTCCTTTTGATCCATTATACCAAGTGAGCCCTGGACGCGGGCGCAGCCCTGCGGTTGACGCCACATTGATAATCGATCCGCCGCCGCGCTTTTGCAGTTCTGGAACGGCAGCAAGCGTTGTCAGAAAAATTGACTTCACGTTGACGGCATAGACACGGTCGAAATCGGCTTCGGTGACGGTCATAAGCGGTTGATTGCGATGCGTGGTGCCCGCATTGTTGACGACAATATCGAGACCGCCAAAAGTTAACACCGTGGCCTTGATCATCGCCTCAACGTCGGCTTTCACAGTCACGTCGCAGGTGAATGGCAATGCCGCCGTTCCTATCCCGCTGGCAACCTGAGCTGCGCCCTTGGTGTTGATGTCGGCAATGACGACTTGAGCGCCCTCGTGTGCGAAGGCCTCTGCGATGCCGCGCCCAAACCCGGATGCAGCCCCCGTGACGATGGCAACTTTGCCGGAAAGTCTCATCCGTTCGACGTTCCGGGAGGCTGCAATCGGGCGGCGGCCGCAACACGGTACGGGCTCGCCGGATAGGTCCCCAGGATTTTCAATTCGTTGGAGAAAAACGACAGTTCTTCCAGGGCCAGCCGCACGGAGGTGTCACTCAAGTGGCCTTCGATGTCGGCATAAAACATCGAAGCGTTGAAGGTGCCTTCGGTCTGATAGCTTTCAAGTTTGGTCATGTTGACGCTGTTCGTGGCAAAGCCGCCAAGCGCTTTGTAGAGCGCGGCCGGCACGTTGCGTACGCGGAAGAAGAACGTGGTGATGACAGGCCCATCGCCGGCATCGGCATCATCTGGCTCGCGGGCCAGAACAACGAAACGCGTGGTGTTGTGATCCTCGTCCTCCATGTCGCTTTTCAAAATTTCGAGGCCGTAGATACTGGCGGCCAAGCTTGATGCAATGGCTGCAACGGTCGCATCCTTACCTTGCGAAACGATGCGCGCCGAGCCGGCGGTATCAGCCTCGGGTACGGGCTTTATGCTGAGCTTGCGCAGCGTGTTGCGGCACTGACCAAGGGCCTGAGTGTGGCTCAACACAGTTTTGATGTCAGATAGCTTGGCACCCTTCAGGGCCATCAGCTGATGGCGTACGCGCAGAAAGTGCTCGGCCACAATGTAGAGCCCGGCATCGGGCAACAGGTGGTGAATGTCGGCCACGCGGCCAGCCACCGAGTTCTCAATCGGGATCATGGCGAGCGCCACATCGTTTGCTGACACCGCCGCCAAAGCGTCTTCAAACGTGGCGCAAGCAACAGCCTCGTGATGAGGAAATGCCTCGTTGCAAGCAAGGTGTGAGTTGGCACCCGGCTCTCCTTGGTAGGCGATGCGTTGAGGAGACGGCATGAGATATGAAGCGCCTGATAGAGGGACATTGGACGAGGTGAAGGCTAAGCATTTTTCGCGCTGCGGCCCTTGCGCGGCTTGATCAAACGCCGCGCCCGTTCGAGATCGGCGGGAGTATCGACACCCAGCGGAACAGTGTCAACGATCGCAACGTCAATGCGCATGCCGTTTTCCAGGGCGCGCAACTGTTCAAGCTTTTCGCGCAGTTCCAATGCAGCAGGCCGAAGCGAAACGAACCGCTCCAGCGCTGCACGGCGGTAGGCATATATGCCGATGTGGTGATAGAGCGGGCCATCGCCGCTGGGTGCGGCCGCTCGCGTAAAGTAAAGCGCCCGCAAGCGGTTTAGCTCAGGCAGCGGCGTGCCGATGACTTTGACGACGTTCGGGTTGGTACGTTCATCGGGCTCGGTGATTTCAGCGGCGAGCGTGGCGATGTCTGGTCCCTTGGCGGCCAGGGGGGCAATAGCGCTTACGACCAGGCGTGGTTCAAGTGACGGTAAATCGCCCTGCAGGTTGACGATGATCTCGGCATCACCGTCGGGGTCGACGTGGTTCAAGGCTTCGTAGATGCGATCGGAACCCGAGATGTGATCGGCGCGTGTCATGACCGCTTCGCCGCCAGCCTTGCGGATGCAGGCGAGGATTTCTTCGGCGTCGGTTGCTACAACCACTCGCCCTGCTTCAGCCGCACACGCTTGCCGCCACACGTGAACGATCATGGGCTCGCCGTGGATAAGTGCCATGGGTTTTCCGGGCAGACGCGTGGCCTGCATGCGGGCGGGAATGAAGATCATCGCTTTCGTCATGAGAGCCAGACCAATGGGCTGATGGGAGGCATTTTTTAGCGCGTCCGGAGAAACGGCCACGACCGGTGACAATAGGTCTCGCCTGCCGGTGTTGCACCGCGACACTGGCCGCGTTGCAGTCTGTCGCAGACTTCGCTTAGAACCGCAATAATAACCGGGACGATCAATTGACTCGAACCCGCTGTCTCGGCCAGGGTGCCGGCACGCTTTTAGAAGCAGGATCTCGTACGATGGATGGCTTTGAACTGAGCAAGATTGGTGGAGCTTTCCTGGCCGCCGCACTGCTTATTGTTGGCCCCAAGACAGTCGCCAACATGACGGGGGGTCACAGCGCCGGTGAGGGAGCGCGGTTGGGCGGCTATGCGCTGCCTTTGCCGAAGGCAACGGAAGCCAAAGCGGAAGCAGGAGCAGCCGGTGCGCCCGCCGCCGCGTTTGATGCTGCTGCTGTTTTAAAGCTGGTTTCGACCGCAAAGCCCGAAGCAGGCGAAGCCATCTTCAAGCGTTGCTCGACATGCCACGCCAACGACAAAGCTGCAAAAAGCGGTACGGGTCCAAACCTCTGGGGCATGCTGGGCCGCAAAAAGGGCGCTCGCGAAGACTACACGGGATATTCAGAAGCCCTGAAGGGTAAGGGCGGTGAATGGAATTTCCCCGACCTAGCGGCTTTCCTGCACAACTCGAAGGAGTGGCTGCCGGGTACAAAAATGAACATCAACATAGCCGAACCTGCCGAACTGGCCGACCTCCTGTCCTATCTGCGGACCTTGTCTGACAGTCCGGTGGCGTTGCCGTAACTTTCTGCCGGCGCTGAAAATTTTGTGACTTCAAAAAGGCCCTGCCATGGATTGCGCGGGGCCTTTTTGCATCTTGCCGATGTTTAATTCAGGCGCAGCCGTGACCCGTGCTAGTCACGAAAGTGACGTGCAATGACAGGGAGCGCGCCGGTGAGCCGCGCCCAGAAGACAAAGGGACGACGCTCAATGATGATCCGCCGTTTTGCGCTAAAATCTGCTCCTTTTATCTTGGCCGCTTTGGCCTCAAGTGCGACCCCAAATTTTTCCATTGCACAGGATGCAGCGCCGGCCGCTGCTGCAGATGTAAAAGGCGCCGCACCGGTGCGCCGGCATGCCGTGTCGCTCATCGGTGAACCGAAGTTCAAAGCTGACTTTAAGAACTTCGATTGGGTCAATCCCGATGCCCCCAAGGGCGGTATGCTGAACATGTGGGCGGACGGCAGCTTCGACAATCTCAATGCCTTCACGATCAAGGGCGTGGGTGCAGAAGGTCTCGGATTAATCAACGACACGCTCATGCAAGACAGTCTGGATGAGCCCTCGACATCATATGGCTTGATCGCAGAATGGGTGTCGTACCCAGACGACGTCTCGACCGCCACCTTTGGGTTGCGCAAGGAGGCGAAGTTTCAGGACGGCAAGCCCATTACGCCCGACGACGTGATCTTTAGTCTGGAGGCGCTGCGCAAGGTCAATCCGTTCCTTGCCAAGTATTATAAGAACGTCGTCAAGGCCGAGAAGACCGGCGGCAACGAAGTGACGTTTACATTCGACAAACCGGGCAATAGGGAGCTTCCGCAGATTGTTGGACAGCTTACGGTTCTGCCGAAGCACTACTGGGAAGCAAAAGGAGCCAACGGCGAGGCGCGGGATCTGGAAAAGACCACTCTTGAGCCGCCTCTCGGTTCGGGTGCTTATAAGATCAAGTCGCTCGATACCGGGCGCAGCATCGTCTACGAGCGCGTGAAAGATTATTGGGCGCAGGACTTTCCCGTTTCCAAGGGCATGTCGAATTTTGACGAAATTCGCTACACATATTTCCGCGATCGCACGCCGGCCTTCGAAGAATTCAAAAGCGGGAAGATTGATTTCTGGCCAGAGAACACGTCGAGTGCATGGGCCAATCAGTACGGCTTTGACGCGGTCAAAAATGGCTTCGTAAAAAAAGAAGCCATTCCTCTGACCAACACCGTCGCACGCATGCAGGGCATGGTGTTCAACTTGCGCAAGCCAAAGTTTCAAGACGTGCGCGTGCGGCAGGCACTCAATCTCGCGTTCAATTTTGAAGATCTGAACAAGCAGGTCATGTTCGGGCTTTACACACGCGTCGGCAGCTACTTTGACAACTCGGAACTGAAAGCGTCTGGATTGCCGGAAGGCCGCGAACGCGAAATTCTCAAAGCTTTTGAAAAAGACCTGCCGCCGCAGCTGTTCACCACGGAATGGAAAAACCCGGTCAACGCATCGCGCGAAGACGTGCGCGCCCATTTGAGCGAAGCCCTCAAGCTTTTCAAAGTAGCCGGCTGGGAACTGCGCGAAGAAGAAGTCAGCGATCCATCCTGCGGCATGGGCTGCAAGCTGATGCGCACGATCGGTCTGTCCTCTGCCAGAAAGGCCAAGGTTCTGCGCAACGCCAAAGGCGAACCTCTCGAAATCGAATTCCTGGTGCCAGGCGAAATGTTCAATCGCCACCTCGCATTCTTTATTGGCAGCCTTGAGCTGGTCGGGGTGAAGGGAACAATCCGCGTCGTCGACGAGTCGCAGTACGTTAAGCGCCGCAATGGCAAAGATTTCGACGTGATGATCGAAGGCTTTGCCCAATCACTGTCGCCCGGTAACGAGCAACGCGAGTTCTGGGGCTCTGCTGCGGCCGATGTTGACGGCAGCCGCAATGTGATCGGGATCAAGAGCCCGGTTATCGATGCACTGATTGACAAGATTGTGTTTGCGAAAGACCGGGCGGAACTCGTGGCAGCCACCAAGGCTCTCGATCGCACGCTGCTATGGGGCTTCTACCTCATTCCGAACTGGCATAACCCGGCGCAATGGATTGCTTATTGGGACCGCTTCGGCCGGCCTGAAAAACTCCCGTCGCAAACGTCAGGCTTCCCAACCATTTGGTGGCATGACGCCGCTAAAGCCTCGGCTCTGCAAGCCAAATCGAAGATGTGAGCGGGCCGCGATGAAGAGGCCTGATTTGACATCATCGGCAAGAGCGGCAGCGCACGGTGTTGTTGCAGCGTTGCTGGTTGCTACAGCACCGGCCTCTGCAACTCCGCGTCACGGCCTGTCACCGTTTGGTGAATTGAAATACGGAGCAGACTTCAAAAATTTTGAGTATGTGAACCCGGATGCGCCCAAGGGCGGCAAGGTTTCTCAAATCGGGCCAGCCGGCCGCACCACGTTCGACAGCTTCAACGCGTTCATTCTCAAGGGTGACGCCGCGCAAGGCCTTGAACTCGTGTTCGACAGCTTGATGGCGCGCGCGCTCGATGAGCCTGATGCCGTTTACGGACTCGTGGCTGAGACAGCTGACGTCGCTGACGACAAGATGTCCGTTATCTTCAAGCTGCGGGGAGAAGCAAAGTTCGCCGATGGCACGGCGGTTACGGCAGATGACTGCGTTTTCTCGTTCGACGTCCTAAAAGAAAAGGGAGATCCGAGCTATCGGCTGACGCTGCGCGATGTTGAGAAGGCCGAAGCCCTCGACGCAGCGACCATCAAATATACCTTCAAAGGCACCCTCACGCGCGACCTGCCGCTGATCGTGGCGCAATTGCCCGTTTTGTCGAAAGCCTACTACGCTTCGCGGCCCTTCGATGAAACCACACTCGACTATCCGCTCGGATCTGGACCGTACAAAATCAAAGCGCACAAGGCCGGTACCTTTGTCACTTATGAACGCCGTCCTGACTATTGGGCCAAAGACTTGCCGGTCAATCGAGGCCGCTTCAATTTTGATGAGGTGCGCTACGACTATTTCCGCGACCGCACGCTGGAACTCGAAAATCTGTTCTCGGGCAATTTCGATTTCCGTGAGGAATTCACATCCAAAGATTGGGCCAACGGCTATACCAACCCTAACGTCACGCCGGGCAAGATCATCCGGCAGACACTTGCCGACGAACTGCCATCCGGCGCGCAGGGCTTTTTTATCAACACGCGGCGCGAAAAGTTCGCAGACTGGCGCGTGCGCGAAGCGCTGGGACTGGCGTTTGACTTCGAATGGAGCAATCGCAATCTGTTCTTCGGCCTTTATACCCGCACTGAAAGTTACTTCGACAATTCAGATATGAAGGCTGCCGGGCCGCCCTCGGCCGCTGAGCTTGCGCTGCTCGAGCCATTCAAGGCAAAGCTGCCGCCGCAGGTTTTCACTGAGCCCGAGTTGCCACCCGTTACCGATGGCTCCGGCAACAACCGCGAGCATCTGCGCGAAGCCGGGAAACTGCTTGCTGAAGCCGGATGGACGCTCAAGCAGGAAGTGAAGAACGACCCGGAGTGCGGCGTGTTCTGCAGGCTGATGCGGTCCATCGGTTTGCAATCAAGGCCCGTCCAAAACATGCTCCGCAATGCGGCGGGCGATAAGTTGACAGTGGAGTTTCTCATTTACGAAAGCGGCTTCGAGCGCATCATCGGGCCTTACATCAAAAACCTTGCACAGATCGGCGTGGATGCCACGATCCGCCGTGTTGATCCCGCCCAGTATGAGCGCCGCACTGAAACTTTTGATTTTGACTTTGTCATCCAGCGCTACAGCCTGCGGCTGACACCCGGTGTGGAACTGAAAAATTATTGGGGAACTGAAGCGGCAAAAATCGAAGGCAGCCTCAATCTGGCTGGCATATCCGACCCCGCTGTCGATGCGCTGGCTGAGAAAGTTATGTCGGCTAAATCGCGCGACGAGCTCATCGCCGCAACCCGCGCAGTGGACCGTGTGCTGCGGGCGGGTCACTATTGGGTGCCGCATTGGTACAAAGCCGCACACAATTTGGCCTTCTGGGACAAGCTAGGCTGGCCGGCGATCAAGCCCAAGTATGATCGCGGTGCGCTGACCACGTGGTGGTATGATGCGGACAAAGCTGCCAAACTTGCGGCAAAACCCTAACGGAGCCGCGCGCGACCATGGCGTCATATCTCTTGAAACGGCTGCTTTTGGTGATCCCGACCATGATTGGGATCATGATGATCAGCTTCATCATTGTGCAGTTCGCCCCAGGCGGCCCCGTCGAACAGATCATCGCCAAACTCTCGGGCATGGACACGTCCGTTAACCCCGGCGGCGGCGGCGGCGGCGATGGAATGGCAGGCTCCTCGCAATCGCAGCTTGGCCAGGGCGGTGCAGACGGCGGCGGCTCCAAGTATCGCGGCGCGCAGGGTCTTGACCCGGAATTCATCAAAAGCCTGGAAAAGCAGTTCGGTTTTGACAAGCCGGCTCACGAGCGCTTTTTTCTGATGATGAAAAATTACTTCATGTTCGATTTCGGCAAGAGTTATTTCCGCGATGTGTCAGTGCTGGATTTGATCAAAGAAAAGATGCCCGTTTCGATATCGCTCGGCATTTGGATCACGCTGCTCACTTACTTGCTTTCCATTCCGCTCGGCATTCGCAAGGCGGTGCGCGATGGCGAACCGTTCGACGCTTGGAGTAGCGCGGTGCTCGTAATCGGATACGCGCTGCCGGGCTTTCTTGTCGCGGTGCTGCTGTTGATCCTGTTTGCCGGGTCGTCGTTCTTCCAGTGGTTCCCGACGCGGGGCTTGACGTCTGACAATTTCGATCAGTTGTCGACGTTCGGTCAGATCAAAGACTACCTCTGGCATATCACCCTGCCGCTGATCGCGATGGCGATCGGCTCGTTCACAACGCTCGCCTTCCTCACCAAGAACTCGTTTCTCGATGAAATCCGCAAGCAGTACGTGGTGACGGCACGCGCCAAGGGTTTGACCGAACGCGAAGTGCTCTACGGGCATGTGTTCCGCAACGCCATGCTGCTGATCATCGCTGGCTTCCCGGCGGCCTTTATCGGTGCGTTCTTTTCGAATGCGCTGTTGATTGAAACCATCTTTTCGCTTGATGGGCTCGGGTTGCTCGGATTCGAGTCCGTCATCAAGCGTGACTATCCCGTGGTGTTCGCAACGCTCTACATTTTCGCACTCATGGGTCTGGTGGTGAACATCATTTCAGACTTTACCTACACGCTCGTCGATCCGCGGATCGACTTTGACACGCGGGAGGTCTGAGCAATGACAACTCCCGCCGGTGTTGTAACTATCGCAAAGGAAACGGGCTCCAAGCCGGGCTTAGCAGCGCGCATGCGCCAGCGTTTTGAATTGTCGCCCATCAATCAACGCCGCTGGGATACATTCAAAACCAATCGCCGCGGCTATTGGAGCTTGTGGGTGTTCCTGGCATTGTTCGGCGTAACGCTGGTCGCCGAAGTGATTGCCAACGACCGGCCCTTGATCGCCAGTTACAAGGGTGAATTGCTGTTTCCGGTTTTGACGGACTACCCGGAAGAAAAGTTCGGCGGGTTTCTTGCAGTCACGGACTACAAAGATCCGGTGATCCTGAACGAAATCGAAAGCAACGGCTGGATGCTATGGCCACCGGTTCGCTTCACTTACGATACCATCAACAAAGACTACCCCACGCGCCAGAACGCCGACGGCAAGTGCACCACCGAGAAAGACGGCAAAATACTGCCAGCGGGCCTGGGCTTTCCAGCACCCCCGCAATGGGCCTCCAGCGTTCCGCTATGCGATGCCCCGTCTGACCAGATCGCGCGGTTTACGCAACTTGGCAACATGAATTGGCTCGGACTTGATGATCAAGGGCGCGATGTGCTGGCGCGCGTGATCTACGGTTTCCGCATCTCCGTGCTGTTTGGCCTCATTCTCACGATCCTGTCGAGCATCATCGGCATCATCGCAGGTGCGGTGCAGGGCTACTACGGCGGCTGGACCGACCTCTTAATGCAGCGCTTCCTGGAGATCTGGGGGAACATCCCAACACTCTACGTCCTCATCATTATTGCAGCCGTGCTGGTACCCGGCTTCTGGACCCTGCTGCTCGTGCTCCTTGCGTTCAATTGGACAGCTCTGGTTGGTGTGGTGCGCGCCGAATTCTTGCGCGGGCGCAACTTCGAATACGTTCGTGCAGCGCGGGCGCTCGGGCTGTCTGATGCGACGATCATGCGCAAGCACTTGCTGCCCAACGCCACCGTTGCAACGCTTACGTTCCTGCCGTTCCAGCTTTCGGGCTCTATCACGACTCTGACGTCGCTCGACTTTTTGGGCGTTGGTTTGCCGCCGGGATCTCCGTCGCTGGGCGAGCTGCTGCTACAGGGCAAAAAGTATCTGGAAGCGCCGTGGCTCGGCATGTCCGGCTTCTTTGCGATTGCCATCACGCTGTCGTTGTTGATTTTCGTCTTCGAGGCCGTGCGCGATGCGCTCGACCCGCGCAAGACCTTCAAATAGGACCGCGCGCGTGAGCACACCCACTCCTCTCGTTGAAGCAATCAACCTCTCTGTCGCCTTCAAATCAGGCAAGAGCGAAAGCACGGCTGTCAAAGGCGTGTCGTTCAGCATTGGCAAAGGCGAAACGGTGGCCTTGGTGGGCGAGTCTGGCTCGGGAAAGACCGTGTCGGCGCTTTCGATCATGAAGCTGCTGTCGTAC
>JANNXL010000431.1:0-2788 GCA_031409575.1 Hyphomicrobium sp. | reverse complement strand
GTCCGCAAGGGCAACGTGCTGGATATCGAGGGGCAGCTCTGCACGGTCATGAAAGCCGAAAGCATTCGGCCAGGCAAAGGTACGCCCACGACGCACATCGATATGCGCCGCATCTCGGACGGCGTAAAGATCGTTAAGAGCTACCGCACGACGGAAGCCGTCGAGCGCGCTTTCCTGGATGAGAAGAACTACAATTACCTTTACGAAGACGACATGGGTTTCAATTTCATGGAGCCGGTAACTTTTGAGCAGATCTCGATTTCGAAGGATTTGATCGGCGATTCGGCGCAATGGCTGCAGGAGAACATGGTCTGCTCCGTGCAGTTGTTCGAGGGCACACCCGTCGCCATCGAACTGCCGGCCAAAGTGACGCTACTGATTACCGAAGCCGAGCCCGTCGTAAAAGGTCAGACGGCGTCCTCGTCCTATAAACCGGCCATCCTCGAAAATGGCGCTCGCATCATGGTGCCGCCGCACGTTGGCTCGGGCGTGCGTGTCATCGTCATGACCGCTGACGGATCCTATGTTGAGCGCGCTAAGGACTGACGTCAGACAATGGCAACAGGTCGTTTTGGCAGTTGAGGCGTTTCGACGACGAGTGCTGGACGTGCCGTGAAACGGCATTATTTCCAGATCGCTCGCACTGCACCTTTCTACGATCTGTGCGCATGCAGGGTCCATCTTTGAAGCCTTACGGACGACGCGTCCATCGCGTGTGGCAACTGCCCGTGTGTGCCGTCATCAGAAGGCTTAGCCAATGTTGGACTGACTGCGTATCAACTGTGTGATACCAAACTGCAAAAATCCTGATGTCTCATCCTGCTGAGAACGCCGCCATCATCCAGTCGCGTGTCGTGATTGATGCGTTGAGGCCGGGTCATGCCGGCGGAGCAAAGGTCCCTGACTTCTGGTGCGCTTTTGAAGACGCCGAGGAACGGTGATTGGCGAGACCGTTGCTGATACGGCTGTTGAACCACGCAAGGATGCCGTCGCGATACTTCTCCATTGTGCGCGCGACGGCCTTCATCGGTTCGTGAAATTTGTGGGGCATTGAAAGGTTCATGAGCTTTCAACGACCCACATGTTTTGCGTTACGCGGCGATCGCGGCGCATCGAAATTCTTGAATCGCAGGAATCGGTTGTGATTCCTTGTCTGGCACCTGATTCGAAATCACGGGTGCGGAATGGCGGCGAAAAGGTAAGCGTATGCCCGGGATTGCGCCGCCGTCAGCGTTTTGCGCTTGACGGTTGGCGGGTCAGGCGGCGACGCTATAGCGTTGCTCGGCTTCGTCAAGACGCGTCGCCGGTGATTGCCAGTTCGAGGGTAACAGTTCTCGGAGCCGGTAGATCGGATGGGCGCCGATGCGGGAGCGCCAGCGGGAAGGGGTGGCACTGGCCAAGAAGCGCGGCGCCTACAAGGGCCGCAAGCGGGTGCTCACCGGCGAGCAGGTCGAAACCCTGCAGCAGCGGGCCGTGCCGGGGACCAACAAGGCGGCGTTGGCGCGTGAATTGGGCATCGGCCGACGCACACTGTACGCCTATCTCGGCAAAGGCTGATCGGGTGAGCGGGCCGGAAAACCGTGCGCGGCCTTCGCCGTGCTCCGATGGGCCGCCCGGCCCGCAACGGCCCACTTTTTTAGCCGACCGAGAGTTCGAAGTTGCGCCGACGGGCTCGTCGGCAGTACCCTCCGCTGCGGACGCAGTTGGAACGAACCGGGTCCGGACGAGGTGGGCCAGAACCGACCGAAGTCAGTCACGGATGATCAGACGGCGTGTGCTTTTCGGGTTCACCGGCTGGCTGGGCTTAGGGCAACGACCCGCAGCGCTGCGGCTGAAGTTTCCGAGCATCTGACCAAGGCGGTCGGCCTTTTTTGTGATGATCGTTCATGACCCAGCCTCTCGGCTTCAGTCCGCTGCTGGTCGAGTTTGACCTAGAATGAATGGTATGTGCGAACAGCGCCAACTTGCGTGAAAGCAGCGGGCCCGTTATAGTCTCTGCAATACCTGCATGTTTGCTGGATCATTAGCGTCGAGACGGAGTACTTTTGTGTCGCAAACCATTCGCCGTGTCATTGTTGCCATGACGCTGCTGACGGCATTTTTGTGCGGTGTGCAATTGACAGCATCCGCGGCTTGCCCGTTGTCGAAGGGTGAGCCGCTATCCGAACTTGAGAAGCGCATGACCGCCCTTGAGACCGAGATGGCGGCCAGGATTGTAGCGCATCAAGGGAGTGGCGGTGATCAAAGTATTCGAGCGCATCAAGAGCAACTTCTAGAATTACATTTTCTTATTGATTGCGCTGCCCGAGCGTCCATAGGCCAGCAACGTCGTATTTTGACACCTGGCGTGCCTGCAGGCACGGTTATTGAGATAACAACGTATTTTGCAACCAATCGCAAATCGACCAACGCGGCCGAACCGGCAAAATTCTACGGCCTCGACAAGGATCCGACGTTAAATTTTGGTCGCGCGATCGTCACAATCCCGCCGGACCACGTGCCTGGAGTTCTCGAACTCCCATCTCTATGGAAACTTGAGATATCTGCGGACCCGAACAGGCACTTTGTCTTGAAATCCATCACCACACTCGATTTGGATGCCGTCCGCCGTGAAATGGCCCAGAAGCTCCAGCGTGCAAGCTCCAGGTCGATTATACTGTTCGTGCACGGTTACAATACAAGCTTCGAAGATGCAGCATTACGCACCGCTCAATTGGCGCATGATCTCCGATCTTACCTATCCCCTCAATTCAGGCGCATTGGTGACATAGCCTTTTCCGATCAAGGA
>JANNXL010000430.1:0-1807 GCA_031409575.1 Hyphomicrobium sp. | reverse complement strand
GTGCGAGATGTTGGGTCGCAGGCGCGAAGGCTTAACCCAACCTACGCCCAAGTCTTGAGATGATCGCAATGCCCAACCACACTCAACGCACTACTGCCCTGCATCAGGCCGCGCGCGAGCGCATCCTGATCATCGACGGCGCCATGGGCACCATGATCCAGCAGCATAAGCTGGACGAGGCGGCCTATCGTGGTGCGCGTTTCAAATCGTGGAACCGCGACGTCAAAGGCAACAACGATCTGCTGGTGCTGACACAGCCGGACATTATCCGCGACATCCACACCGGCTATATCAACGCGGGCGCCGACCTCATCTCGACCAATACCTTCAACGCGCAAGTGATCTCCATGGCCGACTACGGCATGGAATCGCTGTCGCATGAAATGAACGTCGCCGCCGCACGACTGACACGCGAAGCCGTCGATGCCGCCGAGAAAAAGGACGGCAAGACCCGCTGGGTCGTCGGCGCCATCGGCCCGACCAACCGCACGGCCTCGCTGTCGCCCGACGTCAATCGGCCCGAGTTCCGCAACACCTCGTTCGACGAATTGCGTGAGGCCTATATCGAACAGACGCGCGGCCTGATCGAAGGCGGCGCTGATATCATCCTGATCGAGACGATCTTCGATACGCTCAACGCCAAGGCCGCCGGCATGGCTGTGCTCGAAGCCTTCGACGCGATGGGCGTGGTGTTGCCGCTGATGATTTCCGGCACCATCACCGATCGCTCCGGCCGCACACTGTCCGGCCAGACGACGGAAGCGTTCTGGTATTCGATGCGTCACTTGAAACCGTTCTCGATCGGCCTCAACTGCGCGCTCGGCGCCGAACCGATGCGCCCCTACGTCGCCGAACTTTCGCGCATCGCTGACGTGTATGTTTCGGCCTATCCAAACGCGGGCCTGCCCAACGCCATGGGTGAGTACGACGAAACCCCACACGAGATGGCCTGCCAGATTGAACCATGGGCCGCCGAAGGCCTCGTCAACATGGTCGGCGGCTGCTGCGGCTCGACGCCCGAGCACATCGCGCACGTGCGCCAGCACGTGCAAAAACACGCGCCGCGCAAGCTGCCAAAGGTGGCGCCGAAGATGCGGTTGTCAGGGCTCGAGGCATTTGTGGCGGGGTGAGGATCTATCGATGCACGTATTAGAGAAACTCGCCGCCGAGTGCCCGGCCGATGTCAAACTTGCAGTTACAGCGTGGGTATTCAAGCACTTACTTGCTCACTTGAAGGAGCCAGGTTCCTACCGGCATCTCATCTACGACCGGCTCGGTTTCGACACGGACTCCTACACTGCGCTGTTCGATGGCCTCGAACTCTCCAACGCGTTCCATGATGTCAAAACCCTTCATGCCGCGCGAGAATTCACAAAGAAGCAGCGGATTGGGGAAATGAAGCCGGCGCTTGAACTCTGCGACGAGCCGGACTGTTTCGATCTTGCGACTTGCGGTACTCCTGCGGGCAACCGATATGGCCGCACCTGTCTGCCGCACAGGCCATGACCAACTTAAGGGAGGTCGCTATGGGCACCAACATCGAGATCGACGAAAAGCTCGTCGCCGAGGCCAGGAAGCTAACCGGACTAGGTGCAGATGGCGCTGCAGTCGAGGAAGTCCTTCGGCGATTGTTCGCGGGTCGCGAAATGCACGCCGATCTCTTGGCGCTGGTCGGCAAGGTCAAGTTCCAGCCCGACTATGATCCAAAGTCATTACGACGGTGACAACGTGATCTTGCTCGATAGCGGCATTCTCATCGACGTATGGCGCGACAAGTCGGGCGCGGCCGGTGCGCTTGGCGCCGCGC
>JANNXL010000429.1:0-6889 GCA_031409575.1 Hyphomicrobium sp. | reverse complement strand
GACGAAGTCCAGCCGGGGTTTGGGCGCTCGTGCATGACATTGTGGGGTTTTCAGCGCCATGGCGTGGTGGCGGACTTGGTTGTGTTGGGCATAGCTCTGGGTTACGGCTATCCCATCGGTGGTGTCGCAGTGAAACCAGAGTTGCTCAATGCCTTCGGTTCGAAATCTGGATATTTCAATACGTTTGGAGGCAGTCCAGTGGCGGCGGCAGCCGGTCTCGCCGTGCTCGATGCGTTGGAAGCTGACGCCCTCCAGCAAAATGCACTTGAGACGGGCAAATATTTGCTTCAGCGCTTGATAGCGCTTTCGGCGGGGCATTGGCGCATCGGTGATGTGCGCGGCGCGGGCCTCTATCTTGCGGTCGAATTCGTGATAGGTGACGCAGCCAAAACACCCGACAAAGACGCCGCTGTGAGGGGTGTCAATGCCATGCGCGATCTTAACATTCTGATCGGCACGGCGGGTTTGCACGGCAACGTATGGAAAATCCGGCCGCCGCTGTGCTTCACGCGCGAGCACGCCGATCTATTCTCAAGCGGCTTTGAAAAAGTTCTTGTTCAATTGGCTTGAAATTTTCACCCTGTCTGCGCACGGGTTGCTCCCGCTGGTGTGCAGAGCTATATGGGTTCGCTGACCGTCACGAGCAATCCAGAGTTCAGTCGCGACCGAAAGTTATTGAGGTCTTACGAGCTCTATTCTTCCTTGAACGCGCGGGACAGCTGATCGGAAAACGGCTTGGCTAGATAGGAAAGCGCTGTGCGTTCGCCCGTCTGAATGAAGCCTTCGACCGGCATACCCGGCACCAGATGTTTGGGTCCTAGTTTCGCAAGTTCCTCATCGGCGAGGCTGACGCGGGCGGTGTAGTAGCTGATCCCTGTTTGCTGGTCTTTGGTCACTTCGGCTGCAATCCGCGAAATCTTACCGTTTAGCTCGGGGGTCGTCCGCTGATTGAATGCAGGGAAGCGCAGGACTGCTTTTTGACCAACAGTGACTTGATCGATGTCAGTTGGGAGCAGGCGCACTTCGATCGCATTTAGGTCATCACTCGGTACAATCGACATCACCGTATCGCCAGGCCCGACAACGCCGCCGACGGTATGCATCGCGAGCTCGTGCACGATGCCGGAGCGCGGGGCCTTCATGTCAACCCGTTTCAGGGTGTCCAATGCTGCGGCCTTGCGTTCCAATAGCTCGGCAATTCGCGCTTCGCCTTCACGCAATTCCTTTTGCGAGTCGGCAACTTTCGTCTCATCGATCTCGAGTATTTGGAGTTCTGTTTCGCTGATTTGGCCTTCGGTGCGGGCTATTTGCGAAATAAGTGCACCATGTTCCCCGTCGATCCGTGTTGCTTCGCGCTGCATGGAAAGGAGCCGGGTTTGGGGAAGAAGTTGCTTCGCATACAGTTTTTCAAGCCTATTGAGTTCTTCGTCGACCAATTTGAGTTCCCTTGCCTTCGCGTTCCTTTGCTTGGTAAGCCCTTCGATCTCGTTGCGATATTGGCTGATGCGAGCGCGGAGCTGAGACTTGCGGCCATCAGCGGCCTTTAACTTAAACGTGTGCAATCTCCGTTCGCCGGTGGCCACACGGACTGCATCAATACCGATTGCTTCGAAATCTTCCGGGAATTCGATTTTATCGATGCCATCGCGCTCCGCCGATAGGCGGGCATTCCGGCCAATGAGGTCGGTCAATTGGGATTGAACTATTCCGAGGCTTGCACGAGTCTGAGTATCGTCCAGACGCAGCAGCAGGTCGCCAGCCTGGACACGATCGCCATTCTTCACGAGAATTTCACCGACAACCCCACCTGTCGGATGCTGCACCTTCTTGACGCTGCTTTCCACGACGACCTGCCCGGGTGCAATGATCGCGCCCGATAGCGTGGCATTTGCCGCCCACCCGCCGATGGCCACGGCCAGAAGGGCGACCGTTCCAAGGCCAGCGACAAGGCGCTTATGCAATGACGCGTTGCTGCTTGCCGTTCCGGGTGTGTCGTGACCGGCAGTTTCATTGGACATGGTACGCTCTCCGAAAAACTGGACACCTGTCTGAAATGCGGTGGCGCGCCTCACGCCTGCTGCTGACCGCGCTGGACGTTGTTGACGGCCACGGAAGGTGTGGGACGCACCGCTTTGCGCAGGACTTCATCGCGCGGCCCAAACGCGGTCAACTGGCCGTTGCCCATCACGGCCACCTTATCGACGGATGAAAGAATTCCCGAACGGTGTGCAATCACGATGGCGATGCCTTTTCGCTCACGAATGCTCTTGATCGCCGTTGCCAGTGCCTCTTCCCCATCGGAATCGAGATTGGAGTTGGGCTCATCAAGCACGACCAGGAAGGGATCGCCGTACAGGGCCCGAGCCAGTGCGATACGCTGGCGTTGACCGGCGGAGAGGGATTGACCGCGTTCACCCAGCTTGGTCTCGTAACCGTCTGTCAGGCGCAAGATCAGCTCGTGTACACCAGCTTTCTGTGCTGCGGCGATAACCGCCAGACTGTCGGGCGAATCCTCAAATCGTGAAATGTTTTCGGTTATCGTTCCGTCGAACAGTTCGACATCTTGAGGCAGATACCCAATGTGCCGGCCAAGACGCTCATTGGACCAGCTGTCCAGCGAGGCGCCGTCGAGCCGGACCGAACCGCGGTTGAGGTCCCAGACACCGACAATTGCGCGCGCGAGTGACGACTTGCCTGCAGCGCTTTGGCCGATGACGGCCATGGCCTCACCCGCGTTGAGTTCGAAGCCGACCGATAGAACGACAGCCCGCTGTGTGCCCGGCACCATGACGGTGATACCGTCAACTGTCAGCTTGCTAACGGGCGCGGGAAGTTCCAACGGGTCGTCATCGAAATCAAGGGTATTAATCGCTGTTTCGAGACGTGCCGCGCTTTGGCGGGCTGCAACGAAGCCTTTCCAGTTTGCGATGGCCATTTCGATGGGCGCGTAAGCTCTGGCCGAGGCGATGGAGCTCGCGATAATCGCGCCAGCCGACATTTCACCCTTGATTACCAGATATGCACCAACACCGAGCAGGGCCGATTGCAGCACCATGCGCAGCACGCGAGACGCCGACGAGAAGCCGCTTGTCAAATCGACCAGCGACTGCTGCATGGCCAGATGCTCTGAGTTGGCATCAGCAAAGCGCTTCATGGCGCGATGGCCAAAGCCCATGGCACGCAGAACTTCTGCGTTGCGGGTGCTGGATTCGAGCAGCGTCAACCGGCGCGACGCGGCCTTCACGAGGGCAAGACTTGGTTCTCTAACCTTGTATTCCGTCATCAAGGTGATGCAGATCAAGGCGACTGCTCCCGCCGTGGTGATCCAGCCAAGGATAGGATGAAGCAGGAAAATGAAGGCGAGAAACAAAGGCATCCAGGGCATATCGATGATCGCGAGGGGCCCTTGCCCAGACAGGAAACCACGGATCGTCTCAACATCGCGGATCGGCTGCTGCGCGTCGGCACCCTTGCGGCCCAGCAGGGAAAGTTTGAGAGACGCCCGGTGCGCTTGCTCAATCAATCCATAGTCCAGCCGGGCGCCGAGACGCACAAGAATTTGAGATCTCATGATCTCTAGGGCGCCTTGAAAGAGGTAAAGCCCAAGTGCAAGTACCGATAGGGCGACAAGCGTTGAAATACTTTGGCTCGCCAGTACCCGGTCGTAAACCTGTAACATGTAGAATGACCCGGTCAGCGCGAGCACATTGGCTGCCCCGGAAATCACGGTCATCGCTATGCCGATCCCCTTGAGGGATCCAAACGCCGCACGAACGGCGGATTTTTGTTTACGCATTACGACACCTGCCCCTGCACACTCAAAAATTAACTAAGTCTGGCCTGAATACTTTACTCCACTCCAGTGGTCTCGCTGTTTTCTACCAACGCGCCGTACAAGTCCCGTGCCAATTGCCTTCCAGAGTTGCATCACGAGAAGATGAAGTCCTGTCTGTCTATGGCGTTTGCATCGACGAAGAACAGCTTCACACTGTCTGAGCCGATCTGAATTAACGTCGAGTCGCCGTCGTAAATAAGCAGAATGTCGACCCCAAACGAGTCGGAAGAGAAGCCATAGGCTGACACGTCGATCCGGTCCCGGCCGCCTGAGTCCTGGGAAATTGTATCAAAACCGACAACCACATCGTTGCCAAAACCTGGCCTCAGCACCAGTGTGTCGTTGCCGCGCGTGAAGACCACATAGTCGTCACCCTGGCCGCCGATAACCCAGTCGTCCCCGGCACCGCCGTCCAGCGTATCATCGCCGCAACCGCCGTCGAGCAAATCGTTGCCGCCGCCGCCAAGAAGTGTGTCGTCACCATCCAAGCCCGACAACATATCGTTGTGGCCGCTGCCTGAGATGAAGTTGTCGAGGTTGTTGCCAGTCCCGGCAATTCCGGTCTCACCGACGAACAGTACTACTTGGACGTTTCCGGTCAACTCGTAGGCGGCAAACGAGGCTGCGGAGGCAGCCGCATCGGAGCCTCTGTCGCCGGTGTCATTGACGTCATGGCGGTCAGCCGCCACGAAATCAATTGCATCGCTTCCCAGACCAACGATCAGGTCTGCAGCGACTCCCTCGCCCTGCAGGCCGTCGATCGCATTTTCGTCCGTCGCCGCGACAGCCGCGTCAGGGACAGCCTGAAGACTGATTGCCTGTCGAGCATCCGAAATGAAATCTGAAAGCTCGGTCCCCTGCGAGATGGAACTATCGTCGCCAGAGAAGATCAGGATCTCGATGTTATCCGGCAGCACGTATACGTTAAGGGTCGTGCGAACGGTATCAATGCCTTGGCTCGCATACTCAAGCGCTACGTCGGCTTGATCTTCGATGTAAATCGTATCATCGCCATGGCCGCCAGCCATGAGATCTACGCCATCGCCGCCGTCTAGAATGTCATCGCCATCTTCGCCGTAGAGCTGGTCATCACCAGTGCCGCCCAGGGCAATGTCATCACCTGAGCCACCATGAATGCGGTCGTTACCTTGGCCGCCGCGCAGTGTATCGTTACCCGCATCGCCAAATAACTGGTCGTCTCCGGCACGGCCATGAATCACATCGTCGCCCGCGCCGCCGCGAATAACATCGTCGCGCAGCCCGCCAACAAGCAAATTGCCAGCGTCAGTGCCGTTGATGATCATTTCGCCCGCCAAAGAAGGGGTTGGCGGCGGTAAGTCTGCAGCAGCTTCGATCTCTTCAGCTGTCAGAGTGTTTTGCAGATGGTGAGAGCCCGAAGCGCGCTGGATGACGTTGGCGCTCCCGCCGGATGGAGTTTCTGGGGCTTGAGCGATGGCACTCAATGTGCCGCCCCCGGGCGTCTCATCCAAACGGGCCAAATCATCGGACATAGCCGCCTGCAGTGTTGGCGCGGCAGCGCCCAATCCCGAAACCTCTGCCAATCCACCGACCCAAAGATCGATGGCTTCAAACCCATCGGGATATGCACTCTTGAGGTCAGCTACGAAAGGATCCGGCAAACTGTTGCGCTGTTGAAAATCATCCCAGGATGCGTACGGGCGAAGGCTAGCTATCCCCGACTGAACAAATAGGTCGGCGCGTATTTGGTTAAATTGACTGACGCCGGGTTCACGGCTGCGCACGGCATTCACAGAGGTCAGATCACCAGGTTGCTGGTCTGCATCGGTGGTCTTGCGATCAGGGCCGCAGTCCCCTGCTCCGCCTGTTGGCTGCTGAGCGGCGCCGTGGTCCAAATCTACAGGTAGGCGATCTGGAGTGCTGAAAGCCGTTCGCAATAAAATTTGATCTGTACTGCCGGCCGGCGAGCGGGCGCCGCCCGAAGCTGCCTCGCCGCTCCGAATGGCGTCGCCTCCGTCTGCGTCTGCGTCATTGTCGTTGCCGCTCGAAAGAACTTGAACAAAGTCCTTCAGGACCACCCGATGGTGCTCCGCGAAGTTGATGAGACTCGCAGCGTCGGCGTATTGCTCGTCGGACCAGCTCCAGGACGTTTCTTCTTTGAGCTGCTCGACCCAGAAATCGTGATTGCGTGTCCATGCCGGCTGGCCATTGTCTGCACGGGGCGCAGCAGCGCCACCCTCACGCGCCTCTACTGTCCGGTTCTTTTCAACCAGATCGAGCAGTTGATCCAGATCGTCTGATCCTATGCGGCGGATCATGCAGGCCACTCCTTGGGCCGCGGGTTGTGTTGGCACGGTTTGCCTGCGCTGCCCAAGAATTCTGGACTACCCACTCGCTAAACTACACCAGTTGACTTCATGAGTGTATTTGAATTTTGAGCACCTGCAGCCCCTCAGGTTACCATTCTCAAGGCGTCTCTTCGAACCGGTTAAAGGTCCAGCTCAAGTTCAGACTAAAGTCTGAAACCGGCATAGGGGCGGGTGCCGCAGTCTGTCCGCGGCACCCAGTGACGTTAGGCGAGGAGGAAGTCAGCCCGTGTGATCACGTCAGCCCCGTTCCCACCGACGCCGAGAAGGCGCAGCGTTCCATCACCCGCGATGGTGACCAGTGTGTCGGCCCCCAGATCGGTGATCGTGACGTTGCTGGCGAAATTCGCCGCGGTGATACCCAGAGACCGAACGTCGATGTGATCCTGACCCGTGCCGGCCGCACTAGCATCGAAACCAGTCACCACGTCGTTGCCGAAATTGGCATTGAGGATAATGGTGTCATGGCCCTGACTGACGTTGATCGTATCATTGCCAGTTCCGCCGTTCAGGAAGTCGCCGCTGGTACCGCCGTTCAACGCATCCTGGCCACTGCCGCCATTGATCGTATCAATGCCGTCGCCGCCATTGAGCGTATCCGTCCCGTTGCCACCATTCAGCGTATCGGCTCCACCTCCACCATTGATGATATCGTTGCCGCCCAACCCGCTGAGTACGTTAGCCAAGCCATTGCCGACGATGATGTTGG
>JANNXL010000428.1:0-3821 GCA_031409575.1 Hyphomicrobium sp. | reverse complement strand
TGTTCATGTCGTCGGTCATCAAGCAGCTTGAAAACTTCGCAGGCGTGATGAACTTCGTAATCTTCCCGATGTTCTTCGCGTCTTCGGCACTCTACCCGCTGTGGCGCATCCGCGAGAACAGTCCGCTTCTATATGAGATTTGCCGGTTCAATCCGTTCTCGTACTGTGTCGAACTTATCAGGTTCGGTTTTTATGGCTACGTCGACGTGACATCATTAATCATCGTGGTGGGGTGCACCACATTCTTCCTGGCTGCGGCGGTTTACGCCTACAACCCTTCAAAGGGGCTGATAGGACGCCGTGGCGGTCCTGGCGGCGGAGCCTAGTGCACCGAACCTGCACATGAACAATCCTCAACTTGAAACCTTACGGCCAACTGCTAAATCGTCGCCTGGAGTATTTGGCCGGAAAGACGGAATAGAACGTGATGCGGACGGCATTGAAATCGGCACTGATCGCGGTTGGGACACTATGGGTATGCGTGCCTGCGCTCGCAGTTGACAGCGCTGCCCCAGACTGGCCATGCGTCCAAAAGAAAGTTGAGAACCTCAGCTCGGGTCAAACGTGGGACGGTCCGGCAGTAGATACGGCCAAGGCTCCGTGGACCGACGATGAAAAGATCAAAGACCTTATTCAGGTTTTAACGAGTCGCCGCGTGCCGCTGACTGAAGCCGAAGAAGCAATTAAAAAGTTCGCCGATGCTGTACCCGCTGCGGAGCGTGATGCGAAGCTAACACTGCTCTTTGCCGGTCTTTTTGAAACATCAAACAGCCAGCGCAGGACAGTTCTCGGCGGTTTGGAGAAATATCTTAGGGCGCAACGTGACCGGGCCAAGATCGTCGAACAAAAAGGTGTCGAACTCGATCAACTTCGGGAAAAGACGGGGTTGGATGAGGCGGGAGAACTGGCTTTAGCAAAAGCTCAAGAGGCGTTCGATTGGGAGACACGTATTTTCCAAGAGCGTCAGCAGAACATTCCCGTCGCTTGCGAGATCCCGGTCATCATTGAGCAGCGGCTGTACGATCTCGTGAAAACCATCCGCGGGCTCATGTCGAAGTAGCGGTGTGCGTTATTTCTTTATGGCAGAGGCTTCACGTTTTCGAGTTCGTTACCGGCCTCTTGCCAGCCGTCGTTGCCGTCGGGAAACCACGTGACACGGGTATAGCCGTACGACACAGCCCGCTTGGCCGCATTCCACGACATCCAGCAATTGCGCAAGCAAAAGAATACGACCGTCTTAGCCTTGTCGCCGCCGGAAATCTTTTCGAGTTGCGCCTTGAATGCCGCCTCAGTCTCAGGCGGCAAAACTCCATAGCCCACGTTCGGCAGCCATACTGCGCCGGGCACCGTCAGATGCGGCGGATCGCGCCAAAGCGTGCCAGCGGGCAAATTCGGCGGCTTAGGCGCGCGCGGATAGACATCAATGAAGACGGAAATTCCTTCGGTGTGGAGTTTTTCTGCATCAACCGTGGCAATCACTTTGGCACCGGCAAGCGTCTTGGGCACCGGCATGCGATAGCCGTCGGTTCGATAACTTGAGGGTTCCTCCACGGGACCGGCAGATTCCTCTGCGCCAGCAGCAGCAGGCTGCTCTACGACGTCTTTGTTCGGATCTTGAGCGCGCGCCGAAGCGATCGGCAACGCCACAATTATGAAGACGGCGAGAACGGCAGGAATGCCAAAGGCGGCGACCGAAGCCACCGCCTTTGAAAGTTTCATCACGTGATTGTGTCTCAACCGAAAGGCTCCGCGACAGCTTCGTGCGCTGCTCTCACATACTCTGCTCAGGTGCGCGGAGCGGTGATCACCTTGTTGTCTTCATCGATCAGCGGAACGCCGTAATCCAAGAGCACCTTGTCGATATCTGACTGACGCTTCTTGATTATATCGTTGAGTTGCCGCTTCCAGGCCACTTCGTTGACACGCACACCCATCGTCATGCGGTATTCGAGCTTCGCGGTGCCTGCGACCTCTTCTTGGAGCGGCACGACCACCAATTCGTCCTTAAACGGGCGGCTAAAGTAACCTGCGAATGGCCCCCAAATGACACCAACATCGATGGTGCCTGAACGGACATCCTCTATGATGTCCTTCTCTGGATTGTCGTAGCGGCGGTCAACCATGAGGCGGTATGACTTAGCGTCCTGCATCAAGCCAGCCTTGGCAATTTGATCGCCGACGGGGCCGCCTTGGTTCGAGACTTTCTTACCTTTAAGCCGTGGATCGAACAGCGATGTGATGCCGTCAAGTCCCGCACTCTTCTTGAACACCATGGCGTACGTTGAGCGGTAATATGCATTCGTGTTCAGCGTGTATTCGTCAGCTTGTATGGTCTGCAGGATCACGTCGCACTTTTTGGCAGCGAGTGTCTTGCGGGCAAGACCCATGCCCAACGGAAACCACGTGTACTCGACCGGCACCTTGAGTTCGCCGGCTACGATGTCCGCGATCTTATTTTCGAATCCCTCACCCTTCTCGTTTGAGTAGGGCAGATTTTCAGGAGATGAGCAAACCCGCAGAACCTTGCGATTGACTTGGTCGGGAAGGTTGGTATCGGCGGCGAAAGCGCTCTGCGGCAATGCAAATAGAATGAGCGCCAGAGTGCCGCAAATAAGTTTCGACGTCTGGACCATCTGTGTCTCCTAAAGTGATCGGAACTCCCCGAACAGTGGGCGTTTAGGCCAACCAGATCGGGAAAACCAATTACAAAAAGGAAAATCCCGGCCACACGACTTCAACAAGCCGTGTGGCCGGGACCTTGTCTCGTCGTTTAACTCGACTTCTCTCGATCACGAGCCAAAGCAAGCATCCTCAAACTCTTGAGCTGCCTTCGGCTTGGCTTCACGCTTTTCGGGACGGCCGAACGGCAAGTCACCGATAGCGACAGCGCGGATATAGGCGTAAAGGTCGTCAATAAAGCAAGCGACGTTCTTGTTGTCGCCCAGTGCCGGCATGACGTACTTTGTGCCACCTTCGTCGCGAACGCGGCCGCTCATTACGACGGTGACGAATGCCGTGTAGTCCATGACTTTGAGCGAGTCTTTAAGTGCGGGCGCAAAGCTCGAACCTGCGGCGTGGGGGCCATGGCACACGTGGCACTCAGAGTGGAAGCGCTTGTAACCGGAATACGTGTACCAGTCGGTAGTGCCGTCGGCGGCAATGTTAAAAGTCAACGAGCCGTCAGGCAGCAGATACTTGCCGTCGGCATCGCTTTTCTTGCCACCGCCCTTTGAGCCGTCCGGCATATCAAGGCGCGCCGCGGGATCATACTTCGCGGCAGGTGCTGCGGCCGGTTTAGCCGCCTCTGGTTCTGCTGCTGGTTTTGCTGCTTCGGCAGCTGGTGTTGCTGCCGGTGCGTCCTCTGCCAGAGCCGGCAAGCCGGCCATGCAGCCTGCCGAGACAGCTGCCAATAGTACAATTGCAAACCTCTTCACGCGTTTCCCCTGTTCCTTGGAGCCAATCGTCCAATTCGTTGACGTTCTAATGGCTGATATTCACATTCAGCCTTGGCGATGTTGTGGCCACGGCGAGCATTCTGCCAGGCGCTTCGTATCGCACTACGTAATCTCTATTCCGACTGGATCCAGTCAGCAAGAGACCGGCGCAGGTTGCCCCGCGCCGGTCCCCTTATGTCACAGACTACCGATTAGGGCAGTGCGTACATGGTGAGCGTGCCACCGAGCGTGGTGAACTGGCTCAGACCGGCGTAGTTACCGACTGCGCCAAGGCCGTCCGTCGGCTTTTCGAGGCCAGCTGCGAGGCCGATACCGGCCCAGCCACCAACGCCCGAGAACAGGCCGATGTACTGCTTACCCTTGTGC
>JANNXL010000427.1:0-2057 GCA_031409575.1 Hyphomicrobium sp. | reverse complement strand
TGAAGAAAGAGATTTGTGCCGCAAATCGGCGTATGTTTAAGTCAATGTTATAAACTTTGCGCAACATTGACAGTTAGTTGTCAGATTTTGGTAACGTGTGGAGTTAAGTATGCGTCAACGTATTCTCGCGGCCCTCATTGCCGCCTTCGCTGCTCTGGGCCTAGCAAGCCAGCAGCCCGCTGAAGCCACCTGCCGTTATGGCTGCGCACCCGCCGGCTGGGGCACAGTTCGCACTGTCCAGCATTGGGGGTATTACCCGCGCTACAATCATGTGTACTCGGTGCACGCTGTGACCGACCCCTATGCCTATCGCTATGAACCGCGCGGCTACTACCCTTACTACAACTCGGGCTATTGGCGTTCGGCGCGCGAAATGCGCATCCGCCGCGCTTATCGTTACGAAACCGTACAAGTCCCCTACTACCAGGCATGGGGCCACCCCGACCGCTACTACAATCACCGCGCCTGGCATGCGCGCCACCACGGCCGCATCCGTCTCGGACACTGGTAAGACCCGACCGGTTCGGTTTCAGACAAAAAAACCCGTCTCAGTGCAACAGCACCGGGGCGGGTTTTTTGCTTTGATAAGTGGAACTTCGCGGCCCATTTCGCGTTCATGCCTCATTCATGGAGACTAGTGTTATCTCCGGTTCAGTTGATGGCGTTGTGCTCGCGTTGAGCAGCGCCACGCACCGATAAAATGGCCAAGCGCTTGGCCAAGTGAAGAGGACAAACAATGCTGAAGAAACTCATGACCTCTCTGATGGCCCTGACGATGGCTTTTGGCGTTTTGGCTGCCCAACCGACAACGGCTGAGGCCGGTCATCGTGGCGGCCGCGTCGTGGCAGGCGTCGCAGGCGCCATTATTGGTTTGGGTGTTTTGGGCGCCTACGCTCATGCCCGTGACCGGGATGATTATTACGCGCCGCGCCGTGTTTATCGCTCCAGTGGCGAATGCTATCCTGGCCCGGAGCGTTGCGGATATACGAGCCGCCGCTGTTCTTACAATAACTGGGGCGACTATGTTTGCCGCGGCGGTCAGTATCGCTGCTGGCGCGACACGATCTGCGACTAACGCGCAAAAAGACTTGCAAATTTTAAGGTGGCGCAACGAAAGTTGGGCCACCTTTTTTTGGTGTCACACGCCATGAAAGTTTCAGGCCCAGGGCCAGAAATCAAAGGGCCTCAACCATCGCCGAAGATCTGCTTGGTGCCTAGGTTGCGGAACAGCTGCTTCAATATGCCATCATCCTTGGCGCCGGGAGCAGGGGTCGTGTTCGAAATGTAGTCAAACACCTTGCCGTCCTTCATGCCGTAGTTCGCGACACGGTCAACCGTGCCCTGGGGCGTGAAGTAAATCGCCATCACCTTGCGGTCCGTTTCGGTCGGCTTGAAGAACGCCGCCTGCTTGCTGGTGCTCGAAATATAATAATAGACGTTGCCCATCCCGCTTGTGGTCGTTGTCGTTGGGCTGCCAAGTGACATGCGGACTTGGTCTTGGCCCATGCCGGGCTGAACACTTTGCGCATCGGCTTCGCGGAATAGATGCCCATGCGTGGTAACCTGTTCAGCGCATCCGGCGGTGATGAGGCAGACGGTGAGCGTCAATGGCACGATCCAGGCCGGCCGCAAGCCGCGTACAAAACGACACACCGGCACAGCGGTGTCGCATGGCCGCAGCGGCTGGTGGATTTGGGGCTGGCGTCGCATAGTCTTTTTGAACCTTCGTCGAATCGAGCGCAGCAAAACGTCTAACTGGCGGGTAACGCGACATCACGTTAGATGCAACCTAAGCGGTGTCTCCCGCAAGGGACTATCCCCTAGTGGATGGCCCCAATTGGATGTCCGCAACTGGACGGCCCTGACGGAGGCACCCCGTTTTGGGCCAACGGCACTAACCCGGCAAGTTCCCGCTGGCGGCTGTGGCCTAACCGAACACAACCACCCGCAAGGAGCGGAGCGTTTCCATGTTTGACTGGTGGAAAAACCGGAACCCCCACACCGCTACGGCAACCGAAATTTATGGCGTGATCGTGACCCGGGCCCGCAATCCGGCG
>JANNXL010000426.1:0-3088 GCA_031409575.1 Hyphomicrobium sp. | reverse complement strand
ACAGCAACAGGGCGCCCCAGCGTATGCCGTGCCTGATGCTGTCTGGCGCGCGTGTGGTCTCAGAGACGCCAGCGCCGTCACTGCCAAGGCCATCGTTGTCAGGGGAGCCATCATCGATTGGCGACGGCGTCCCCAGAGCCGGATCATCGGCCGCGAAAACACGCGGCTTTCGAGACGGCGCGGCCGCCGAGTCCTTGGGAGTGGTCATGTCAGCCAATCCCCAATTAGAAAATCGAGCGCACGGTCGAGGCGGATGTGGAGGGCGGGTTTAACGGAACCATCCGCGCCTGCCGGGTAAAGCCGGGGCGGGCGAAAGCGGATGAATGCGGCGTCGGGAAGCGTATGGCTGCATGCCGCGTGTGCCGGACCGTCTAGGGCCCGCGCCGGGTCGGCTGGCAGGTCGCCTGGGAAGACAACGGCTTCCTCGCGGCCATCGAACACGCGCGCGCCCACCCGCTCACCCGGCATCGGAATGCCTTTGAGACATCCCAAGAGCGCGTTGCCGTCGCGCGCTTCTGTTTCGCGGGTGGCGCGCAATGCCGCTATTGCCATGATGCCAACGTCTGCGCCGGCGCTTTCAGCGCGCGCACTGGCGCGCTGAGTGATCAGGCGCAAAATGGCTTCGAGGCGGTCGTGGCTCTGGTGATGCAAGTGATCAGCCTTGGTGGCGGCGAACAGCAGCTTGTCGATGCGCCGGCCGGTGACATGCGACATCCAGGAATTGGTGCCTGGCCGGAAGGCTTTCAATACGCCAGCCAGCGCGCGTTCCAAATCGGCAACCGCGGTTGGCCCGCCGTTCAATTGCGATAACACATCAACGAGCACGATCTGGCGGTCGAGCCGCGCGAAGTGGTCCCTAAAAAACGGCCACACGGCGTGCGATTTGTAACTCTCATACCGCCGCTCCAGCATGGCGTGCAACGACCCGCGCGCGGCCGGTGCGATGACGTCAAGAGGGAAGAAAGTCAAAAGCGGAGAGCCTTCGAGATCGCCCGGCAATAAAAAACGGCCCGGCCCGAGCGTTGAGACGCTTTCTTTTGTGCGGGCGGCTTGCAGATACGCAGTGAAGTGCTTGGCGCCCTCAAGGGCTGTCTGCTCATCAGCAGTGCTGGTGTTCGACAGGCCTGCAAGGTAGGTCAAAAACGGTGCCGCCACATCTGCGCGAGACGGCTCGCGAGCAAGACCTAAGGCGCCGGCCGCCCAGGATTTGTAATCCTGATCGAGCATTGGGAGATCGATCAGCCACTCGCCGGGATAGTCGACGATATCAACATGCAGCCGCCGGATGCCGAGCATGCGCCGCCACCGGTTCGACGCCCGGAACGTGATAGTGACACGCAACTCCGAAATGCGCCGCGTGCTGTCGGGCCATTCTGGCGGATCGCGCTCCAGGCTTGCAAGGTGCGCCTCGTAGTCAAAGCGCGGCACGGCATCGTCGGGTTGGGGCTCAAGACAGGCGCTCTCGATGCGGCCTTCGGCGTCAGAGCGCAAAAACGGTAGACGTCCGCCTGAAACGAGATTGCGCACCAGTGCCGTGATAAAAACCGTTTTTCCGGCACGCGCCAGCCCCGTCACGCCGAGCCGCAATGTGGGCGTCAACAGGTCCGACACATACGCGCTCGATTGGGCCGCAAGGGCATCGAGAGACAGAACGGACAGGCGGTTTTCTGGCACGGCGGGACCTCTGAGTGCAGTCCCGCGTGTCATCGCATGGCAGGTGTGGTGGGGGAAGTGGGTGGCGGGCTTTCTCTCAACCCTGCTTGACGCCAAACTTTTTGTAAGGGTCTTCACACGGCGTGCGGGGTGTGAAGATGACGAAATCGGCGGCTGGCCTGCCATTGGGATCGAGCGGGATGGAGCGTTGCGGGCCGGTTTGGCTGTCTTCAACCTCAACACCATGACGGAGACTGTGGGTCGATGTCCGGCAAAGCAGGATCGATAATGGGAGCGCAGGAGTGCAAGTGAATGGGGGCAGACACCTCAGAAAGCTGAGATGATTTCTGCCCGGTAGCCTCTTACCCGTAGAAGACCACGAACACGCCCGCGCCAATGACGGTAAGACCCATCAAAACTATCGCGCCGCTTCTGAAGAATTCCGCCATGACACTCTCCCCTGGGCCTTAAGCCAACCCTTTGGCTGCCGAGGATTGGGAGAGAATACGCCTGAACCTCTGAATCGGTTCTGAACGCGGCTTTCATCGGGCGTTCATAATTGAAGTCTTTTGTTGGCTCGCGGCGACTCCGCTTGGCGGAGCCGGCCGCCGCTCGCGGGAACTCGCGGGGCGGGCAACCAAAGAAGCATCTAGGGCTTCGTAGCCGGAGCGGCCTCGGGTGCTGCTTCGGGTGCTGCGTTAGGAGCCGCTTCTGGCGGCACCTCCGGAACCGGTTCAACTTCTGCTTTTGGCAAGGGCGCCATCTTCTTTTCGCTGGGCGCCTCACCGGAGGGCTCTGCCGCATTTCGCGCTACGGCCGGATCGGTGCTTGTCGAAACAGCCGGCTTCCAGTCCTTGCTGTACATGGCGATCGTGCCACGGCGGAACGCCAGATGCTGGAACGAGATGTAGGGCAGGGTGAGCTGGAAATTCAGGGGTTTGGGATCGGTGCGCAACCAGCTGTCGACGAAGTCCGGGTGCTCTGGCCGTGCCGTCGTCAAGGTCAGTGTAAAGCGATAGTCGCCCTTATCGTCGACCAGGAATGGCAGCACCGGCTCATCCATCGGATAAAACCGGACGGTCTCGGTAAATGTGCCGTGTCCCGCGATTGAGAGCGGCGCGAAGGAGCGGTTAATAGCCTCCTCGGTACGCGGGTACTCGCCAAGGAAGGCAGCATGGAAGCGGGCCTTCTTTTTCTCAGCATCCGGCCGCAGGTTTTCGACTTCCAGCACCATGTTCAGAACAGTGCCGGTCCGCGCACCATCGTTGGCCAGGGTGATCGGCACATTGAACACGTCGTTGTCACCGTCGCGCGCGTAGTGAATCATAGGCGGCACATAGACCGCTAGGTCGGCGGTCTTCAGCGAGCTCTCGTAGTACGAGAGGCCAGAAAACAGGAGTGCGATTCCCGACAGCACCGTGGCAAACATGCCGCC
>JANNXL010000425.1:0-26640 GCA_031409575.1 Hyphomicrobium sp. | reverse complement strand
CTTGGTCCGGCCCCTTGCCCGGATCGTAGCTGGGCGCGGCCGGACGAAGTTGGAGCGCGGGTGCCATCGTTCCGCCGTTCGTCATGGCAAGTACGCCGGCATCCCAGCCAGGAAATTCGACACCACCGATGGGCCGTGTGCCTAGTACGGGAAGCGTAATGTCAATTGGCTCACCGCGATCATGGAATCGGATACCAAGATCGCCATCACTAAAGTTTTGAATGCGAACGATCGTCTCGGTGGCGGTGAAGTAAGCGTTGACGACGTGCGGCCAGTCCTGGTCGGCATAGCCTTGTGAAATGACGTCTATGCCAGTCCCCATGAAAACATGGATCAGCAAATCCGAGCCATCGCGATTGTAGAGAATGGCGCCCGTGAACTCGAACAGGCCGTAGGTCTGATCGTCCCCGTCCCAGGAGTCCTGCTGCGTTTCCCAAACGAAGGAAGCGTAGTCGGACCGGTTTTGAGGTCCGCCGTACCAGGGCCCGAGGTTTTCGGGCAGATCCGCAAAACTGTCTTGGCCCGCGAATTGGGTGAAACCGCCAAGAATGGGAAGCAATTGCGAGCCTTCGAAGTCTCCCAGCTCGTGTTTGAAAAAATTATGCGGCACGAACAGCCGGTCTTCGCTGCTTGCGTCGGTGATCACATACTCGATGAGCGTCTCTGCCGACGTCAGCGTCGAAAGCACAAAAGTGTCTGCACCTGCCCCGCCAGTCGCTATCGTGATGCCGGCGCTCGATACGAGCGTGTCTGCACCGTCCCCGCCGGACAACTCGGCGTCGTGGCCATTTTGCATTTTGGTGAAGGGAGTGACGTCACGGGCATCGAGCAGATCATCGCCGCCGTTGCCTTCCAAAATGCGGGCCGTTTGACTGGCATAAATCAAGTCATTCTCTTGCGATCCTGAGACTGACTCCGCCGAGTCGAGCCAAATACCTGTTGTGGAGCCGGTCTCGCTTTTGCTGGCCTGCACGAAGTAGACGCCGCTGGCAGAGGCGTTGATGAGAAGGCCACTGGCCGCATTTTCAAACGAGACTTGGTCGCCCTTGCCTTCAGAGGCTTCGGATTTGAATTTAAGAATCAGATTGCTGTCAACGAGACCCACGCCTTCGCCCAGGATGACGGTATCGCTCTGGTCATCGAAGTAGATGCCTTCGATCGAGTAGAGAAAGTCGATGCCGCCTTTATGGGTTGCGACGTAGTCAGCGGTCCAATGCGGAATGGCAAATTCATTGGCGTTGATCACGACAGTTCCGACGCCGGTGTAGTCGACGTCGTCGAAGCCGTCTTTGGCGTAGTCAAGCCGTGGCTGACCGCCATGGATGATGTTGATTCCATCCGACCAGGTGATCTTGTCATTGTCTTTGCCACCGATGAAGCGCTCGAGGACGCTCTTATCCGTTCCACCGTCAAGCTGGTCTTCGCCATCACCGCCCACAAGGACGGTGAAGCCGGCGCCGATCGTCATGTGATCGCTGTTGCCGGTGCCGATAAGGGTTGCGGTGCCTGGGGAAATTCCGAGGCCAACCGGCACGTAGTTGCGGATGTCAATGCCCGCATAGAAAAGGAGCGAGGCGACGATGGACGACGAGTTGATGGTGGGCGTTGCCGTGCCGCCAAATCCCAAAGCTACATACGGGAGCATCTGCTGGTCGATGGCGCTGCCGTACGACACCATCGTGTCCCACAGTCCGGCGACGCCGTTGGGCGTGGGTATGATGACGCTGCCGCGGGTTTCCGGTGTGCCGATGATGCGGACGAGATCGAGATCGCGCGCGCCGCCGTTGGATTGCGATAGGGTTGTTGCGCCGTCGAGGCCCTCAACACCGAGAAACGGGCCGCCAGCCGACGCATCGCGCAGGCCTTCGAGAACGTACCACCGGGCTTGATCGCGCTGCGTCTGATTGCGCTCCCAGGCGATGTGCAGATGATCGAAGCCAAACAGGCCGAGACCGAAAACCTGGATCGGCACTCGCTCAAGTCGCAGAGTTTCCATGACGCACACTTTTGAGGCGGGGCGCAAAGCTTCGCCTGCTGCTGCCTGAGGCAGAAAGCGGGTGGCGATTTGGCTGGGAGGGGAATGGGTTCAGGCGTCAGGGGGCAGGGCGAGCTACGATAGCGGCATGGTCCGATGCTCCCCCGTGCATCCGGATTCGACCGGACAACGCAGTTATTCTGCTCAGGCAATGCGTTGCGCACCCTTAGCGGGTATAATTTTTGTGCAGCGTACCTTAAGTTTTATTGTCACTGAGCAAACGGCGTCCGTCAAGAAGAAAAGTTAACAATGTTTTGCAGTATGTGACCCGCCTGCAGGGCACCGACGCTCCGCCTAGAAATATTGGGAGCGTGGCTTTTGGCCGTGATAGCAGTCGCCGCAGCTTATAGAAATTGAGTTGCTCTAAGATGCCGGCAACCGGCACCGCAACATGTGTCCATGTGAAGGATCGTATGACCTCGACCTTGCTTTCGCTTGGCCACTACGCGCCGGAGCGGCGTGTTCTCAATGCCGAAATTGAGGAACGGCTCGGCTTGGCTGCGGGATGGGTGGAGGCCCGCACCGGCATTCGCGAGCGGCGCTACGCGGCTCCTGACCAAGCGCTGACAGATCTTGCAATTGCAGCTGGCGAGATGGCCCTATCCCGGCTTGGCTTTGCGCGCGAACGGATCGCGCTGGTGGTGCTGGCCACATCGACACCCGATCATTTGTTGCCGCCGTCCGCGCCGCTTGTCGCGCACCGGCTTGGCCTGAAAGGGGCTGGCGCGATTGATATGGCTGGCGCATGCGGCGGGTTTCTTTATGCGCTGGCTTTCGCCGACAGCTTTGTGCGCGCTCACACTGCGCCGGTTCTGGTGATTGCAGCCAACATCCTGTCACGGCGTACCAATCAAAACGACCGGCCGAGCGTCGTTCTGTTTTCGGATGGCGCCGGTGCTGCGGTTGTGGCTCCGTCAGACCGGAACGGCACGGGTGTTGTTGGCCTGCATCTCACCTCGGAGGGCTCTGCCTATGACCTCATTAAAATTCCGGCCGGTGGCAGCCGCACGCCTTTCAGCGCCGATGCTGCTCCGGTCGATACGCTGATGCAGATTTCAGATGGCCGCGCCGTCTTCACCAAGGCGACTGAAATGATGGCGTCGTCATCACGCAAAGCGCTCGGCCGCGCCGGCCTCACCTTGCAGGACGTGACGCACTGGGTGCCGCATCAGGCTAATGCACGCATCATCGCGGCCACTGCATTGAAGCTGGGAATTGATCCCTCCAAAACGCTGTCGAGCGTCGCGCTGTATGGCAACAGTTCGGCGGCCACAATTCCCTTGACCTTGTCGCTTGCGGCCGGGGCGGGGACTTTCAAACCCGGCGATGTCATCTTGATGAGTGCGGCGGGCGCGGGCCTGACGGGCGGCGCGCTGGTTTACCGCCTGTGAAATTCAGGAGCGTTTGTCACATTTTCAGTCCCGTTCTATGCCAAGGCATAGTCCAGACTTTGAGATTGAAGGGCACTTCGGTGCCGAGCCCATTGGCGGGCGACTGGAAAGGCTGCGACAGCATGGGTCTTCACAACTTTGCAGGCTGGCAGAAATTCTGCCCAGGGGAAAAAGTGGCATTGGCTGCCGCAGCCGCGCTGTGCGCATTGGCGCTCGCGCCGCGCTCAGCCAGCGCCCACCCGCATGTTTTTGTCGGCGTTGAGACGACAGTCGACTACAAGGACGGTAAAGTTTCTGGTCTCGAACACACATGGACGTTCGATGATCTTTATTCTGCCGACGCCGTCCAGGGCCTCGATAAGAACAACGATGGCACCTACTCGCGCGAAGAGCTGGCTGAACTTGCCAAAGTCAACATGGATGGCCTGAAGGAAGTGAACTACTTCACCTTTATACGTCTGGGCGACAAAACGCTCAAACTCGCGGCTCCGGTAGACCCGTGGCTTGAATACAAAGATTCGATCCTAAGCCTGCATTTCATTTTGCCGCTCGAAGAACCAGTTCCGGCAGAAGCCCCAGGGTTGTCGTTCGCCATTTACGATGAAACATTTTACATCGCTCTCACCTATGCGGATGCCAAGGCCATTAAACTGGGTGAAGGGGCACCCCCCGGGTGCGTTGCAACGCTGATTGAGCCCAAGCCTGACGAAGAAGCGCAAAAACTTAGCGACGCATTCTCCACGGAGCTGGGCGGTGGCAGCTACGGCGCGACGATGTCAAAAATTGTCTCGCTCTCGTGCGCGAAGTCGTGAGCCATCTTGGTTAGCCGTTAACGAGACGGCGGCGCCCGCTGCAATGCGGCGGTCCGGCTGGCGTAAGTTTTGAATAGCTCTGGCTTCACCGCGCCGCCACTCATTGGCTGCACGGCAGGTCGAGACCTTAAATGTCGCGTTTTGGGATTTTAGCGTTTGTGTTCGCCTGTATGGCAGGTCTCGTGCCCGCCGCATCGCGTGCTGCGCTCGATTTCTCCAGCCCGGCTGATGCCGCTTCAGACCTTGAAATTGTGGTCGTAGAAGCCCCCGGCTGCATTTACTGCCATCTGTTCCGGCGCGACGTGTGGCCGTTCTACGAAAATTCGCAGCGTGCCAAAAAAGTACCGTTGCGCTTTGCCGATCTGAACAGTGAGACGTCGTTGAAGGATCTCGACTTGGCAGGGCCCATCGATAATGTCCCAACGGCGCTGCTGTTGCGCAAAAACAAAGAGTTGGGCCGGATCCCGGGCTTCGTCGGCCCGGAGAGCTTCTTTCAGTGCATCGACCGCATCCTCGCAAGTGCGCCCTAGTTGAGCTTGCTGGGGTGTTGCGGCTGACTTACCCCCGTCTGCCCCGTTGTCATGGGCGCGCCGATGCGCTTTGATGCCTCCGCCTGCGAAGGGCTGAGACGGGAGAGCACAAATGCGCCGCCGCGATTTTCTCAAAACGACCGGAAGTGCAGCCGCAGCGGCTGGCGTGAGCGCCGCAGCAATTGCCCGGCCAGCTGGTGCAGAGCCGTCGCCGTCCGTTAGCGCGCCTAACATTTCGTCTGGCGTTCGTGGACTCCGGCTGGCGCTGACAGCACCCGATAACGGCCACGGCTTGGGAGAAAGCGGCCGCCGCTTGGTGCAGCGGATCGGGATCCTGACCGGCGGGCGCATAAAAACTGAAGTCCTGTTCGATCAAACCACGGTGGACGCGGATCTTTGGCACGGCTCGGCGCACGATCACGTGACCAGCGCTACGGCTTTCAGTTACTTTGCAGGTTTACCCGGCCAAAATGGGTTGACCCCGCAAGACTTGGAATCCTGGCTCGCGATCGGCGGCGGGCAGATGCTCTGGGATGACCTTGCAGCCGCGCACGGTTTTAAACCGTTCCTTGCCGGGCATTCTGGAACCAATCCTGCGATCTGGTCGCGACGGCCGTTGCCGGAAAGTGGCGATCTTCAGGGCGTGGTGTTCGCGGCCACCGGCCTTGCATCAGACGTGGCGCGTGGCCTGGGTGCGGTACCGGTTGCGGTGCGTGCCGCAGATTTGACGAACGCACTCGTTAGCGGCCGTGCCGATGCTGCAGAACATGCCGGTGCCATGTACAGCCTATCGGCGGGTCTGCCAGCGGTGGCGCCGTTTGCGCTAACCACCGGCATTAACCGCAACGGCGTGGCCCAGTCATTTTCGATTGCTCTGCGCGTGTGGGGCAGTTTGCCCGCCGAGGATCAGGCAGCGATTGCTTCAGCTTGCGCGGAAGAGTTCCGGCTGTCGTCAGCCGAAGCACGGGTTCACGAACGGCTCGCGTGGCGAGTTATTCGCGGCCGTCATGGCGTTCAGACAACCCCGCCAACAGCCGGCCTTCACGACGCAATTAACCGGGTTTCGGATGCGGTTGTGGCCCACGTTGCCGGTTCAAGCCGTGAGGCACAACGCATTAACGCCAGCTATATGGCCTTCCGGGCCATGCTGCCGCTGACGGAACTCTCCGGTCAGGTTTGAGCGGCCAAGTTTGAAGTGACCAAGCTTGAAGCGGTTTGTTGCGGCAATGCCGGAAAGCCACTAGGTTGATTGGCGTCACAAGTTAACGGCGGAATTGAATGCGGGAACGAGCCGCATTGTGGTCCTGCCCGGCGTTGGCAAGGAAATAGAAAATGAATGCCAATTCGCTTGAGCAAATGCGCGCCGCTGCCGCCTTACGCGATGGCCCCGACGACCGCATGGAGCAAGTTCGCCAGCTTCTGGTGGGCGATCATGTTCGCGACATGGAAGCCCGGATGATTTCGCTTGAGCAGCGGCTGCGCGAATTGGATGGCTCTGTCACACGCAAGCTTGATGCGGTGGCCGCCCGGATCGACGCGCTTTCGAGTCAGCTCGAGTTTGACCGGCGCGCCTCCTTTTCGGATTTGTCACAGGGTATTCTCGAACTATCCGAACGAATTCGCGCTGTCTCCAAGGGTAACGCGATCTAGCCGGTTACGCGCGGCGCCATGCTGCGAAGCCGATCCGCCTTGGTGAATTGAAAAGCTGATGGGCCAGTCCGTAGACAAGCTGAAAGAACTGCTTTTCGACAGCGAGGCGCGCGCGCTCGAGATCCTGAAACAGCGCGTCGACAACGTCGAGCACTTGTCACTTGATGAGCGCCGGCTGCGAGAGGAGATCGCAAACCGCATCAATGCCGTTTTCGATCGCGCCGGCAGCGCAGACCGCTTCGAAGTTAGCGTGGCCGAAGTGCTGGATGGAGCTCTGCGGCGGGCCGAAGTGGATCGTCATGCCGAGCTTGCCAGCGCCATGGCCCCGCTGGTCGTGCGCACAGTCAAATCCGAAATTCGCAACAGCCGCGATGTTCTGGTCGAAGCGCTCTACCCGATGACGGGCCGCATGGTGCAGGCCTATGTGGCCAGCGCCATGAAAGACCTGGCCAAAGACATCAACCGGCGTCTTGAACAGAATCCCGTGATGCTGCGCTTGCGCAGCTTGGCGGCCGGCAAATCCGTTGCCGAAATCGCCATAGCCGATTCCCAGCGGTTGGTGGTGGAAGAGCTCTATCTCATTCGCCGCGGTTCGGGCGAGCTCGTCGGCCGCTGGCCACAAGCCGCAGAAGGCAGCGACAACCGCGATCACGTGATGAGCGGCGTGCTGACCGCCATCAATGAGTTTTCAACCGAAGCGCTGAAAGACGATGGCAGCGCGTTGCGCCAGATCGACCTTGGCGAGCGGCAGCTTTATTTGCGTGTCTCGCCATCGTTCCTGCTCGCCGCCAAATGCAGAGGCTCTGCCCCGCAACCCGTCGAGACCGTGCTTGATAAGTCGTTTCTCGAAGCGATGGAAGAACTGCAAAAGCTTTCGCATGGCGACAAGACGGCCAGCGCATCTCAGAGTACGGCGCTGCTCGAAAATCTCTCGCAGAATTTGGGTGCGCGGCTCGATGAAAAAACCGAGGAACTGGCACAGGATGGCGCTGGCATCAGCCCGCTGAAATTACTGGCGTGGATTGTCGGACTGCCTCTTGCAGGCTGGTTATCCTGGGCTGTCTACTCCGACTTTAAGACAGAACGGGCGCGTACGCTTGCCGCCAACACGATTGCGTCTGTAAGCGAGCTGGCGGGCTATCCGGTGTCGCTCGATGTCTCGCGCCTTGGTTCTGAAATCACCGTTTCTGGTCTCGCACCTGGACAGGACGTCAGGTCCGCTGTCGTCACGAGGCTGCAACAGGCATTGCCGGGCTCACTGATTATGGACAAGCTCTCGGTTCTGCCCGATGGGCTCGCCGGTATTGAGCCGCGCATTGACAGCGTCAAACGCGATGTGAGTGCATTGACACCCGAGGTGGCGCAAGCGCGTGACGCCATCGCTGCGGTCGACCCCAAGATCGAAAGTGTTCGTTCCCGCTTGGCAGGCGTCGAGCAGGACTTTCAGAACGCGGCGCTTTCGCGTGCGATCGATCGCACACAGTTGCGCTTGCGCGAGGCGAAGGACGTGATGAGCGCTTTGGCTGCCGCGCCAGGCGCACCGATTGATCAGGATAGTTTGCGCCGGACGGCATCAAGCATTGACCAAAGCCTCAAATCGCTGGCGAGCGTGCGCGATGAGACGAGCAATCAGACTGGTCCGCTGTCACCGGCAGTGCGCACGCACGTCGCAGCGTTGAGCAGCCAAATTCACGAGGCCGAAAAAGCAGCCTCTGCGCTTGCCGGATTTCCCTTGCCCGCAACGAAGGCCGATGGATCGACTGACGGAAGCCCAACGCTGGTCGAGACAGCCGATGGCCTTGCGGCTCAGGCGGATCGATTGGCGAGCATCTCGCTCGCAGCAGCGCAAGTGATTGCGGTGAAGCGCAGCATACCAGCCCCGGCCGAGCCGACAGCGCGGGAGAGGCTTTTGACGTTTGCGCAGGAAAACGCGATATTTTTCACCAATGAAGTTGATTTCCGCCTGCCGAAGCAAGCGGCAGCTGCCCTCGATGGGCTGGCCGGCTTGATGCGCGGCAACGACGTGCTGTTGCGTGTCGTTGGGTATACCGACAATCAAGGCACACCCGAGCGCAACACGGCATTGAGCGAATCGCGCGCCCAAACGGTCATCGATGCCTTGGTCAATCGCGGCGTTCCAGCGGGCCGCTTGGTGCCCGTCGGCCGCGTCGACACTGTCGGCATCAGCCGCGAGCGCGGGGTCAGCAGCCCGAACCGGCGCGTTGAATTCGAAGTCGGATTTATCGGCGAAAATGCACCATGACGGCCCGCAAAGTGATGCTGCTCGGCGAGATCGGCGTCGGCAAGTCTTCGACCGTACAGCGGCTGGTGTTTGACCGCTTCGAATTCGACTACAAGCCAACTATCGGCGTCGATGTCTATCGCTACGATCTGCCAGATGTGCCCGGGCGCGAGCGCTCTAGCCTTATCGTCTGGGATACGGATGGCAACTTCGGTGATAGCATTTTCCGGCACGTCTATATGAGGGAAGCTGCCGCCGCGATGATTATCGGCGATCTTTCCCGCCCGCAGACTCTGGACACCATGGTGAAGCTTGCAGAAGGGTTTGCCGATGCCCTGCCGGGGCGGCACATCGCGCTCCTGTTGAACAAAAGCGATCTCGTCAGCGCGCCGTCCGCGGTTGAACTGCCCGATGGATTCAAGCGGCTCAGACTCAACCCCATTTTGACGAGCGCCAAGACCGGCCAGAACGTGCAGGATTGTTTCGTGCAAGCGTCAGAGGCGATCAACCGGCGTGGCCAGTAGCGTGTCTCAGCCCACCATTGGATCGCCGCCAGGAGGAGCGCGGCAGGCTCCGTTGATGGCGGCAGCCATGCTACTCGCCAGTCGCGGCGTTTTCGGTTTAGTTTGGGCCGATGACGATCTGACTGTCACGGCGCGCTATGGCACGCTCAGCGAGTTCGTGGAGATCGGCGAACCGGTCACACTAAGTGTCCCGCCATTCATCGGTCTCGAAGCCGATATTCTGGCGCTGAAGGCCAGCGCGGGCAGCATGCTCGACCTGCCGGTCGTCTCGATCATGCGCGGACCTGAGACGCCTCCGAAGCTCAATTTCACGGCGTTGTGGTCAAGTGAGGAGAAGTGTTTTCTCATTCTTGTGTCGCGGGCGGGCTCGCAATCGAACATCGAAGTGGAACTCAGCCGCCAGATTCGCGCGCGGCTCATCGCAGAAGCCGAAGTCACGCACAAGTCGAAGGCGCTGACCCGGGCCAACGCAGAACTCGCCCGCGCCAATCAAGATCTCGAAGAGTTTGCGTCCATCATTTCGCATGATCTCAAGGGACCGATGCGGGCCCTGCGCTTCATGGCGGAGGATGTGGCGAAGGCTGCCGGGCCGGGCGCGGCGCCAGAGGTGCTGTCTCAACTTTCGCGTATGCGCGATCAATCGCAGCGCATGTCGGAAATGCTGACGTCGCTCTTGGAATATTCCAGTGCCGGCCGCAAGGACGAGGTGGTGGAACCAGTGGATACCGCAGCGCTGCTGTCAGCAATCGTGCGCTCGACGCCGTGTCCGCCCGGATTTTCAATCGAGTCTTCCGGGATTTGGCCGAGCATCGTAACACTGCGCGCGCCGTTGGACCTTGTCCTGCGTAACCTGATCGAGAACGCCGTTAAGCATCATGACGGGATCTCTGGAAATATCCGGCTGGGTTGTGAAGATCGCGGCGACACGCTGCGATTCGAAATCGGGGACGACGGTCCGGGCATCGATCCGCACCATCATGCGTCGGTGTTTCTGCCGTTCAGGCGGCTAAATTCTGAATCTGGCCGCGAAGGCCAAGGTATGGGGCTGGCGTTCGTGAAACGCTGGGTCGAAGCCTCGGGCGGGCGCATTGGGCTCAAGTCCCAGGCACCTGGCCAGCGCGGCACGACATTCTGGTTCGACTGGCCCAAACAATCTGGCCATTAAGGCTGCCCGCGGTTCAAAACAATTGGCACTGGCAGGCGGACGGTTGACGAGATACGGTCATAGAAAGCTGGGGAGACGGCGGTCGCACTTGGACGCTTGGTAGCGCCGAACACACCGCATAAATCGTTGAACTATAACAAAAAACAGATTTGGCCTGGCGACAGCGCCGCAGGGAAGTTCCAGTATGGCGTCGACATCAAACCGTTCGGGCGGCGATTTTCTTGCCAAGAAAAGCGATGTCACCAAGCTGCGGCAGCAATTGCCAGCACTGAGTGATGTGCTGGTTATCGATGACGAGACGTTCGATGCCGACCGCCTGCAGGCCACGCTGCGCGTTTTGCTCGGCTACGAAATAGAAGTCCGGCGGGCTGCCACGGTTGCTACGGCAGTTGATTGCGTGTTGAGTCAAAAGCCGGAATTGGTATTTCTCGACGACTGTTTAAAGCCATCCGACACAGCAACCGACTCCATCCCATTTTTGCGCCGCGCCGGTTTCGATGGGCCCATCGTGGTGATCAGCGGTCAGGTGACCCGCTCCCGGCGTCAGGTTTTGATGGGTGTGGGAGCAACGGAAGTCATTCACAAAGACGAAGTCGACAGCGTGCGGCTGGCAGAAGCTATGCTGCGCATTTTCAGCCCAACTGTTTCCGCCATTGTGGCCAAGAAATAGCCGCTAAGCCTTTGACTTAATTTAGATTTTGGCAAGGTGCTGCGGTCACTAAAGGCTGGTTCCGCGCTGGCCCGGCATGTTTTTTGCGGTGCAACACTTTGTTGGGACCGCAACCTAGGCCTGTGGAATTTGAGGAAAACGTGTGGCGGGTCGCCGCGCGTTAAGCATTTGCCTTTGTTTAGCCGTTTGCGTCGTGCTGCAACGCACAAGAGTTGGTTTTGGAGAGGGGCGGCTATGATCGCGAGATGGGCGGCACTTGGTGCCATGATTGTGAGCGTCGGGTCGGCGCGGGCTGGTGAGGACTACACACTGCCCCCCGAAGTGACACCAGCGCTGCGGGCGGCCTGTGAAACCGACGTGCGCCGCTTATGCATTGGCGAAGACCCTTCGGTGTCTAAGGTAAAGCGCTGTATCGCAGCCAAGTTCCTGCAACTCGGCAAGCATTGCCAAATCCAGATCGCACTCGCCGGTCTCAAACCCTGAGGGTTCCCGCGTGGCTCCCTACAAGCTGCATTGCTTTTGCCAGTCGGGTAACTGCTACAAGATCGCGCTCTATCTCAATTGCGCTGGCCTGGCGTGGGAGCCCGTGCTGGTTGATTTTTGGGGCGGTGAGACGCGGACGCCCGAATGGCGTGCCGCCGTCAACGAGATGGGCGAAGTTCCGGTTCTGGAAACCGGCGGCAAGAAGCTGACGCAGTCTGCGGCCATTCTGACGTATCTCGCCGAGACCACAGGAAAGTTCGCGCCCTCGACGGACGAGCAGCGCCAGGACGCCCTGCGCTGGATGCTGTACGACAACTACCGTTTCACGAACTACTTCGCGACGCGCCGCTTCTTGAAAAGCTTTGCGCCCGAGGCGCCCGACCCCTCTGTGCTGGCCTTTTTCAAGGGCCGCGCGGATGCAGCGCTCGCCGTCGTTGAGAAACACCTCAGCACCACGCCGTTCATGCAGGGCGGCGCGCCCACCATCACAGACTTTTCTCTCGTCGGTTACTTGTACTTCCCGGTCGAGGAGACGGAGTACGACCTCAGCGTTTCGCATCCACATATCTATGCCTGGACGGAGCGCATGAAGGCCCTGCCGGGCTGGAAGCACCCTTATGATTTGCTTCCCGGCAAGCGCTTGACACCGCTGCGCTGACTTCAGTTTGATTGTTCGAATACGAAAAACGCCAGCCCCGGTGGACTGGCGTTTTTTTGTTTGTGGTAGGGCTCGCGGTATCGTTACGCCGCTTTGGCCGCTACCGGCTTTGAAGCATTGACCAGCGTCGCCATGGCTGCGTCCACGCCACCCTTTTTGTGCGGAACGCCGGCAAGTTCCAACGACATCTCGACGCCCGTCAGTGCGCCCATCACGGTCAGTTCGTTCGTGTCACCCAAGTGGCCGATGCGGAACGCCTTACCGGCAAGCCGGTTGAGGCCGGTGCCAAGTGACATATTGAAAGTGTCGAGCACCAGTTTGCGGAACGCGTCGGCGTTGTGACCCTCGGGCATGAGCACGGTGGTGACGGCCGGCGAGTAGTACTTGGCTTCGCGGCAGTTGAGTTCGAGACCCCAGGCGCGCACGGCAGCCCGTGTGGCTTCGGCCAGCCGCTCATGGCGGGCAAAAACATTCTCCAAGCCTTCTTCGTTGATCATGTCGATGGCTTCGGCCAGGCCGTATAGAAGGCTCGTTGCCGGCGTGTATGGGAAGAAGCCGGTTTCGTTCATCGTCAGCATGTCGTCCCAGGCGAAGTACGACTTGGCGAGCTTCGCCGTCTTGGATGCCGCGATCGCCTTGGCGCTGACCGCCGTGAACGACAGGCCGGGCGGCAGCATCAAGCCCTTTTGAGAGCCCGCAACCGTCACGTCGATGCCCCACTCGTCGTGGCGTAAATCGGCAGCGGCGAGGCCCGAAATGCTGTCGGCCATGAGGAGTGCGGGGTGACCGGCCGCATCCATCGCCTTGCGCACCTCATCAACGCGCGTGCGGCAACCGGTTGATGTCTCGTTATGCACAACGCAGACGGCTTTGATTTTCTTCGCCTTGTCGTCGCGCAGGCGGGCTTCAATAACAGCTGCATCGGCACCGATGCGCCAGTCGGTCGGAATAACTTCGGCATGAAGCCCGAGCCGGTCGGCCATGGCTTTCCACAGCACGGCGAACTGCCCCGTCTCAACCATCAAAACGTGATCGCCCGGAGACAGCGTATTGGTGAGGCCGGCTTCCCAGGCGCCCGTGCCTGATGCCGGGAAGATGATCACTGGCTGAGTGGTTTTGAACAGCGAGCGCACGCCCGCAATCACGCGCTTGCCGAGCTTTTGAAACTCTGCGCCACGATGATCGAGGATCTGACGCGACATGGCGCTAAGGATGCGCTCGGGAACGGGCGTCGGGCCAGGGATCTGCAAGAAATGGCGGCCAGGACGGCGCGGTTCGTGCGACATGTGTCTTCCTCTTAGAGTGGGGCACCAAAGCCCCGGTCAGGTCAGCCTTCCGGCGGACTGCGTATCGAAGTAAAAATACCCGGAATTGAGCGGCAGCTATAGGGATGAAAGACCAAACCCGTCAAGCCGGACAAGGGTGCAGTTGCTGCGTCACGGGTGCTGTAGAGCACGCGCCGGTAAACGGGTTTTCTCAAGACAGACGGTTCCTTTACTGGCAGTGGATGTTGTGATCACAAAGGCGCACTCGCCCCTGGTGATCCTCGTTCAGTTGCAAGATGCAAGAGGGCAGCTAAAACGGCTGGAGCGAATGCACGCTCAGATCACTGCAAAGCCGGGCCTTCAAGGGGCTAGGCAATCACAGAGAGCAACGATGCAAGATGCCCATAGATTGCCCTCTGCCGAGGCTGCGGCTGCCATCCGGTCGGGAGCGCTTACGTCCGTGCAGTTGACGTCGGCGTGCCTTGAGCGGATCGCAGCGCGCGATCTGGCGGTTCAGGCATGGGAGCATCTCGATGCCGAAATCGCATTGGCCCAGGCTCGCGCCGCCGACGCCGCGCAGTCTAAGGGTGCACAGCTTGGACCGCTGCACGGCGTTCCAGTCGGCGTCAAAGACATCATCGATACCCTCGAATGGCCAACCGAGAACGGCACGGTTTTGTTCAAAGGCCGGCGGCCGTCGCGCGAGGCAGCCGTTGTCACGAATTTGAAAGCCGCCGGAGCCGTTATCCTTGGCAAAACCGTCACCACTGAATTGGCTTTTTTCGGTCCCGGCAAAACCCGCAACCCGCACAATGGCGGGCATACGCCTGGAGGATCGTCGTCGGGATCAGCCGCAGCGGTTGCCGACTTTCAAGTTCCCCTCGCGCTTGGCACGCAGACTGCAGGTTCAATTATCCGGCCGGCATCGTATTGCGGCGTGATTGGCTTCAAGCCATCGTTCGGGATCATTTCAACTGCCGGCGTTCTTGCGCAATCGCCGCCGCTCGATACGATCGGCGGTTACGCGCGCAGCATCGAGGATATGGCGCTGCTGATTGATGCGATGGGCGGCATGGCCGTTGGCGGGTCACACTCCGCCATGGCGCAAGGCGCGCGCGGAGCCCCGCGGTTTGCTTTCATCAAATCGCCAGCGTGGCCGATGGGCGACGAGACGATGCACGCGGCGCTTTTGGATTTGGTCATGCGTTTGGGCGGGTCCGTGGAAGAGCTTGAATTGCCGCCCGCGTTTTCTGCAACCGGCGGATTGCAGCGCGCGGTTCAGTTTCACGATATTGCCGTCAACTTTGGTCCACTGTTTGATACCAACCCCGATGTGATCAGCGCTCAACTTGCGCACGTCATTGCCGAGGGGCGCACCGTCACTGCTTCAGAATATGGTGTTGCGTGCGCACGCCGTGAGGGACTTTACCATGCTCTCGAAGCTGTTTTCGCACGCTTCGATGCCATCCTCACTCCTGCGGCGGCCGGGCCGGCACCTGAAGGGCTCAGCTCCACGGGATCACCGGCATTCAATTTCCTCTGGACCTATCTTGGATGCCCGGCGATCAGCGTGCCGCTGCTTGAAGGCAACGGCTTACCCATCGGCGTGCAGTTGGTTGGCCCCCGCGATGGCGATGCGGCGCTGCTTTCGGCGGCACAGTGGCTGATTGAATTTACGGACCCGGATTAAATTCAACGCAGCGATTTCATGATCGTATCGCCGGACGTTTCGGCTTTTCCCGCAGATGCCAGCGGTGACGAAACGGCGGGACGCGGCGGCAGTAGGCGCGGTTCTGGATGGCTCTTGGCATGTGAAGCAAGATCAGCCAGCAAAACCTCGGCCAAGGGTGCCGCGACCTGCGCAGCATGCAGGCTCGTCGCCCATGGCTGTGAACCCGAACCCGTTCCCACCAGCACAACATACGAATAGGCTGCGCCATTCTGAAACTGCAGGCCACCTGTAATCCAGTTGTCTACAGTCGCATTGGGATCGGCGGTCACTTGCGTTCCGGTTTTTGCGAAGTGAAGGCGCAGATCGCTGCGGCGGGCCGCACACCACGCCGAAAGCGTTTTCAGCGTCCCGGTTGGTGCACCGTTGACGGAATAACACAGCGGGCCTTCAAGCAGCGTTTTGATCAACGGAGCAGCGCCCCTGTTGATCAGGGTGTTGGGAACAACGTCAGTCGTTGACGCACCTGTCGCGGCGGCTGTGCCTGGCGTGATGTAGTCATACGACTTCACCAAAGACGGCAGTCTAACCGGCTTGCCGCCTTGCCGGATGAGTGAGGCGAGCACCACGGCCGACATCTGATGCACGCGCCGGGGTGACCCGGAAATCTGCCCTAACACGGCCGCTGTTGAGGCCGGCACGGGTTCGCCGTCTGCCGTGGTAGGCGGCATGGTGAAGCCAAGTTCATCGATGATGTGCTGCACGCGCTTTTGGCCAACAAGCGCGACGCGATTGAGAAGCGGATTGTTCAGCGAGCACGCAAAGGCCACGAGTGCCTTGCGCCCGTGCCGTTCGGTGCCGCTCTTCGCGCAGGTGTCGAGACCAGTCGCAGGAGCTTGCGTGTCGAGATAGAGGCTTGCCGCGTTGTCCTTACCTTCGTTGGCAAGCGCGATGGCGGCGATGATTTTGCCGGTCGAAGCGATCATGCGGCCTTCGCGTGAGGCCTCGTAAAAGCCGCTCGATGAACTGCGCGCGAGAATGGACCCGAAATACGGCGCGGTTTCGCCGGCCTCGTAATAGCGTACGATTTCGCCGCGTGCGTTGGCGGCAACGGCCACCACGTCCGGCATCTTGGCGTCAGCGGTAATTTTCGCAGGATCAAGCGTGTAGCCAGATGAAATCTTCTCGCGATTGGTGGCATCAATTGATGCGAGGGCCGTCTTGATCTTTTCGCCGAACGCGAGGTTTTCTCCCAGGTCAAGCGTGGTTGTCACGCCGCGCACATATTGCCGCCAGCCAAAACCGTAGTCCTGCTTCATCTCCTCGCGCAGGCCAAAACGGGCGGCCGGCATCAAGGCGTTGGCGCGGATCACGGGATTGGCCTGTGCGCGTTTGGCTTGGGCTGGCGCATACTGATCAAGCGCTGCCTGCAACGCCGGTTTCACCTTCGGGTCGGGCGGACCGCTTGCAAGGTCGACAAGTTCAAACAGAACTTTTGCCTTTTCGGTTTCATCGGCAATGAGCTTTTCCGCGCAGGTGCGGGCACGGACTTCGGTGATGTAGCGCCAGCGGTCGAGCCGCACTTCGTTGAGCTTGTCGTTGCCTTCGAGTAGAATGATGGGTTTGTTGACGGCGGACGCCAGGACAAACTGTTCTGCGGTTGTGAGGTCTTTGGCTTCTTTGCCGAAGACAATCCGGCTCGTTACTTCGATGCCGTGCAGGGGCGCCCCGCCGGTGCGTTGCGCGAGCCACAAATGGTTGGCGGCCCATTGCTTGAGCGCTGTGTTATCGCCGCCTTGGGTCAGCTCATAATAGACGACAGGCGCCAGCCACCACTCCGAAAGTTTGCGCTTGAGTTTCGTGATCGCGCTCTCGCTGGCATCGGGCGGCGTTTGATAAATGACGCGGACGAACTGCATGGGAAGCGTCGACCCGCCGACGCCGAGACTCGGGCGCCTCAGGGCGATAGAGCGCTTCAGTGTGCTGTAAGGGATTTTCAGAACGCCAATCAGATCAATGCCGAACGGATTAAGCGGCCCTCCAATGTAGCGGTCTTCATGGTAGCTCAGGCATTGCCAATAGTTTTCCGGCACGTCGTGCACGGGAATGGATTTGTGATCGGGATTGGCGGTGTAGTCGCCGAGTTCAATCGACTTATCGGTGTAGTTGACGTCGCGGCGGCTATCGAGCCTGGGATCAAATGTTCCGGCAAAGTTTCCCTTGGGGTCGTAGATGGCGGTTGCGACCCAGCGTTCGGCGTCATAGCGGAGTTTGTCGCCCAGGTAAGCGTGGCCGATGATGCCGCGCAGCGGGGCTGCCACGTACACAAGCCCCACCGCAAAAATTCCGTAAGCGATGCCCGCAATCGCCACATAGCGCAATGGGCCCAGCCGGGGGTTGAACGCGATCCAATCTGAAATGAGTGCGGCCACCCGCAGTGGCACGGCGGCCAGCAGCTCGATGATGCGCGACAACAGCCGGAACAGCGACAGCATGGGGAAAGTCAACAGGGCTCAATGCAGAACGGTGCAACAAGCAGCACCGATGATCGAGATTTAGCGCGTGTTTGTGTCAAGCGACGGGCGCGATTGGGGCCGAAGTCCGGAACGATGGGGTTGGCTGGAGAATAGTTTATGGGGCTTCGAAAAGCGCCGCCGCCGTGCCTTCGGAGGAGCTCCGGGCGGTTTGAAGTTTGTGGATGAATCTCTCCCGCCGCACAATTGCGGCTGGCAGCAGGATCAACTCTCCGGATCTCAAGCTCAGACGCTGACTAGCTGTTCTGCAACAAGAAGAAGATGCAGATACCGACAACAGGCCCCGCGAAGGACGCTAACACAAGCATTAAAAAAGGTTTCGCCGCCATGACACTTACCCTGCATGACAAATTTCTACCGCACACTGCGCTTGATACGGAACGCCCTTACACATCCATCCAAACCGATCCATTGAGCCTTCCCTCAAACGCTCAACTTTCCATACGTTAGAACGAAAATTAGGTGCATACACGTCATTTCCGCAAAAAAGACATATTCTCGCTTGTGCACAAATAATGATTTGATACCAATTTTTTCAAGCTCAGTTTGGCCCACGGCTTCAAACGTCAATCGCTTGACTCACAAAAGTTATTTTCGATTTTGCTGCAATGCAAGATAAAACATTGCGCACGATTTTTTCACGGCGCCATACGTTGAGTTGTCCACTATTAAGTGAAGTTCGACCCGTCAGCGCACATCAAAAAGTTTGAGCTGGCGCTCGTCTTGACCCTTCGTTTCATGCGCCAATTGCTCGATGCGATCGAAGGGCACTTGCTCAGCCAAAATGAGCGAGCGTTGCGCCTTCATGGACCGTACCAGGCCCTCCTGGACGAGATGGAATTCGCCGACTGTTTGGCCTGGCAGCACCGCGGCAGGATCGAGCCCGCTTTCGCTTTGGAAGGCAGCTTTCAGTTTGCGCAGCGCCGTGTCTTCACGCACGCGGCCGATGAACCAGCTGGTGATCTGATCGCGGCTCTTGTAGTCGAGATCACCCGGCGATTGCGTGGCGAGCATTAAGCCCAACCCCGCCGAGCGGGCGCGTTTCAACAAACTCTGCAGCGGCTCTGCTGTCGCCGGCTTGGCGTTGGCGGGGATATACAAATCCGCCTCGTCGAACATGACGATCGCTTGCAATTCGTCGTTCGGGTTGCGCTGACAGAACCGCAAGGCTTCGGCCAGGAACTGCGAGACCCAGAACAGGATGTTCTCGTTGTCGCCTAGGAAGCCCGTATAGATGATCGACAGCCGCGTGCGGCCTTCGCGGGCAAAAGCGCCCAAGCCGAGCAGCGCGTCCATGCGCAGGCTTTCGCCACCGCCTTCGAACAGGGCCGAGTTGCGATGCCGCAAGCTATCCAACTGAGCCACCAGATCGCGGCGGATGCGGCCCGACGGGTCCATGCGCTGCGTCAGATCGGTGAGTTCGGGATCTTCGTCTTCCAAAAGCATGATCAAGTCGGCGAGCGTCACTTCGCGGCTGTAGCGCGCGCCTAGAATGCGTAACGCTACAGACAGCGTGCCAGACTGCTTTTGATGCGTGGCCGAGTTCTTCAGATGCAGCATGTCGCCAAGCGCCGCCGCCGAAAGATTGGCGAGAAGCTGCTGTTCGTGATCGGGAAGTTCGTTGATGCCATTGGGTAGAAGCGTGATGGAAATCGGCCGTCCCGACGAGCGGCCGGGCGTGTAGACGGCCACGTCAATGGCATCAGCGAGCTTTTCGCGCTCACCGCGGCGTTCGGTGTATTCGTCGTCATTGGCGCGCCAGACATCCGGGTTGGCGTACGAGCACAGGTCGCCCTTGCGGTCGATGAGAACGGCGGGAATGCCCTTCAGCAACAGCTGTTCGATGAGGCACAATGCGAGTGTCGTTTTACCAGAACCGGAGCCGCCGAGCACGGCTGCGTGGCGCTTCAGGACGTTCATGTTGAGTGTGATCGGGCCGCCTTTGCCGCCCGATTGGCGGCCGGCAAGAATGCTCGTGCCTGACGATCCATTTTCATCGAGGATCACGGACAGCGGCAGTTCGTCGTCATTGGCAGCAAGGGTTTCGCCAGGAGGCTCGCCCCATTGTGCCGTCCAAGTTGGGGCCGGAGCGCCAGCTTCGCCGGAGGTGCCTGTCACGGCAAGCGCCGGTGACGATGCCTCACCGTTGGGCGCGTCGCCGTCTCCAGCGGATTTCACAGCGCGTGGCAGCGTGCGCCCGAGTAAATCAAGCCGCAGAAGCTGAATGATGGTGATGAGGTTCGACAGCAGCTTGGTGTTTTCATACCAGCCGGCAAAGCCTGCATCCGAGCGATGATGGGCGTGGAATTCTCGCACCGTCATCATGCGTTCCCACTCGGGGATTGGGACGAGCAACTGGCGCCCGCCGCCGTCACGGAATTTGCGGAAGGCCTGCGCTGTCTGGTTTTTTTTATTGGGCGGGAAGTCGGACGCACGCAACATGAAGCACGGTTTGCCAGCCATGGCTGACAAGACCTTATCCAGCTGGCGTTTCAGGCCGCCGCCTTGGGTTGTGCGATTGCATAGGAAAATCCGCACGTCTGCCACACTGCTGCCCTTGTGGCTGACGCGCAGGTCGATGGCAGGTAAATCGTCGGCCACTTCAAGCCGGTCGATGGCAATCGACACGTCGCCGTCCCACTCATCCTTGGCGAGGTTGAGGGCTGCCCCCAGAATGTCCATCAGTTCGTTGTCGTCGGATGGAATTTCCGCTTCAGAGGCGTTCTGGAAGCGATCCCATGTATCGCGGAAATCGACCGACGCCTTCGAAAGGGGCCGCGATTTCGCCTCAGGCTCGCTCGCGCCGAAGATACCGCCGAGTGCAGACGCCAGCATCGATGTCCAGCCTTGACCGGCCTCCACTTCATCAGGATCGGGCCGGGCTTTGTCTTGCAATCGGCTTTGCGCGTGTTCCAGCAGGCGGCGCGTTGACAGGCCGCCGAACTCTTCGAAGAATTCGCGCCCGAAAAACTGGCTCGGATCAGGAAAGCTTAGGCCTTCAGCGCGCGTTTCAGCCTCATGTTCAAGGCGCTTGGCGATGATCAGGCGCGCTTCTTCGGGCGAGCGGCTTTCCAAGAGCGCCACCGGCCCCGCTTTTTCGATACGATCGACATAAGACTGCGCCAGCACACCGCGCACCTGACCGTAGAAGTCTTCGAGGCACGAGATGATCACAATGGAATGCGGCAGGCGGTTCGCCACCTGAATGAGATCGCGCACGGCTTTTTGAAAGCGTTCCTCAGCGTTGTCGTAAAAGCGCAGGTCTTCGACTTGGTCGATGGCAAAAACCAGCGCGGCCCGGTCCACGGTCCACATCAAAGTGCCAAGCGCAGTGATGATTTCGAAAGCGCGATCTTCGCCCGTGTTGGGATCAAGCGCCGCCACAGCCTGATGGGCTAAGGGCGTCAACTGGCGGCCAAACAGATATTGACGGATGCGCTGATCTACACGCGGGTCTTTGCGTTCCAGATACAAGAGCGCGCGCACAATATTGATATCGAGTTCGAGGTCGCGGAATTTCGGGCTGCCGACAATGTCATCGGCTAGCTTGAGAACAAGCCGGGCCAAAGCCTCTTCGCCGAGATTGGCTTCGCGCAGGCTTTCCAGATCGGCTTTGGCCAAAACTTCGGCGTCCGCAACGAGCCGTTTGGTGAGCCGCGCTAGAGCTGTTTCGCCACCAGTCAAAGCGTCAGGGTCGTAGGGCTTTTCCAGCGAATGGATCAGGCGCCGCAAATAGTAATCGGCATAATTCGCGATGTCCGGCGTCATCTGCGCGTAGCCAAAATAGGCTTTGCCCTCGCGATGCGATGATGTGCGTAAGGCCCGCAGCAGATGCGTCTTTCCAGCGCCCGACTGGCCATGGAACAACAGAATGCGCGCTTGCGTCGACGACGCTTTGTCTCCAGTCACGCTTTCAAGAAGTTTCTGGAACTTTGCGCGCGCTTTGGCATGCACGGCTAAAACATCGACGGGGTCGGCCCGCCAGATGTCCTCTTCCCATGTGATCGAATGTTCGAACGCCCCCGCAAGCTGGCCGGGAGCAATCGGCTTTTCGGCTTCCTGATGCATCAATCAATGTTCCTCGACGCGCACGAAATGCCAAACCGTATTCTTATAGGCGATCGCCGAGCTCTCGATTGCTGCGATCGTTTTTTTGTCTTTTAAGTCGGCTGTCGCCAGCACAATCTGGCCGAGGCGGTGTGCCTCTGCGAGCATGCATTTGAATTCGATCTCAGTTAGATCCCAAGCTGGGTGAGACGCTCGAATCGCTTGCCACACTTGGCTGATAAACGCCTTGCGGTTTCCTGGCCAGCCTTCCGCGTGCTGGGCTGCTGCCGATTTTATGGCTGTTGCAAAAGTACCCGGATCTGGCCGTGCAGATTGAGGCTTTTCCAGTGCAGCGGGGCTCGTGTCGTTGGCCGCCTGCGGTAGTGGCCTCGGCCCGCGGGCGGGTGGCGGGCTGGCCGCTTGCGAAAGCGCGGGGGTTGCCAGAACCCGCGTCCCAAGATTGCGGAAAATCGCGATCTGCAGGGCTTCCAGATCGCTTTGCACGGCCCCCACGGCCTCAGCCGCCAAGGCTGTAATCAGCCGCTGATCGGTCGCGAAGTCGCGCCGGTTGGACGACAATTGCCCAGCCAGCGCGCGGCCGGCTTTGGATGTGAACGCGGAAGCTTTGCCAAATCCGGTCTTGATGGAGTTGCCGAAAGCGCGCTCCAGGGCAACGAGGGCTAACTGGGCGCGCAATTTTGACAGCGATGGGTTTTTCTTAGAGGGAAGCTTGAAAGTATTTTGCAAGATGAGCGACCGCAGGCCTTCGGGCCGCAACGCCATCTTGAGCCGCGACGGGCTTTCGCTCTCAATACCGAGGCCCTTCGCAATCAGATGGACGTCTCGCAATACCGGCCACCCGGGTGCAGCCGTTCCAGTATAACCTGCAAACCGGGACGCTAAGGCCTGTCCGCTCTGCGTTGCGCGCAACCGGTTGCGGGTTTCTGTGACCAGGCCATTCGATATCAAATGGCCAATCTGCGTCTCGGCCGTTTGCCGCCATTCGCCGGGCGACAGTTTATGTCCAACAAAAGCTGCTAGGTCGCTGGTGATTTCAGAGCGCGTGGCCCCGCCGTCGCAGGCAATGCGCGCCAGCACCAGTTCGCCAACCGGCAGCACCGGGCCGGTGACACCGTTTGATTTTAACGGGCTTTGACTCAATGCCGGCATCGGCGGGTGCCTCCCTTGGCAGGCCGCTGGCGCTGTTTCTTGCGCGCAGCAAACGAACGCACGAATCACCCAGATCTCAGCTTGCACAGTGCGAGACTTGGGCGCGCGATAAAAGGGCTCGCCCGCAACGGTTCAGGTGTTTTTCTGCAAAGAGCACATGCAAACCGAATCGATCTCCCCCGGTTTCGCCGCTGGCTGGACAAAATGGCGACACCATCATTGGCGACAAAAGGACACTTGGGGGGCGATCTCAACGAGCGTTTTTGCAATGCCAGGACATGCTGACCGCATCGGACCCGTCAAGCTCATTGACTCCGTTGCGGCACAGTTGCTTGCGATGACTTTACCATTAACGCTGAGTTAACGGGTCGTATGCCATGCTGCAGAGAGTATCCGCGCGTCATTTGGCGGGAGTGAGGGTCATGTATCGCGTCGCACTCTGTGCAGTGCTAGCCGTTTCGCTGGCAGCTTGCAGTCTCAACTCGAATTCGATTTCGAGCAGCTACAATCCGGGGACTGAAACCAAGTCCTTACAGGACAAGAAGGCCGTGAAAAGCCTCGCTCTCGGCGGTGAACCGTCGGCGGCCCGCAACAAGCTGGCGGACAAAGCTCCGAGCGGCTCGTACGAAAACGCGGCCAAAGGCGCACTGACAGACCGCGATTATTCCGGCACCGCACTTGATCATGAGCGTGCGCGCGATCTCATCAATCAGTACCGGGCAGACAACGGGCTGAAGCCTCTGCGCTTCAACGCCAAGTTGACGGAGGCGGCCAAAGAGCATTGCCGCGATCTGGCAAAGTGGGATCGCATTTCGCACTATGGGTCGGATGGGTCCAATCCGTGGGACCGCGTGAAGCGCACGGGCTATAAGGCGCGGCTGGCAGCCGAAAACGTCGGCACCGGGCAGATCAATTTTGATGAAGTGATGAAGGGCTGGAAAGACAGCCCGGGCCACAACAAGAACTTGCTGCTGGCAGATGGTCAGGAAATGGGCCTGGCGCTCGTACAAGACCCCAAAACCGAATTCAAATCGTTTTGGACGCTCGTGGTCGGGACTTCTATGTAGGTGCGTGTCGCTCCCCTTCGGGGAGCCGGCCGCCACGCACGTTTAGGGATTGGTTACGCGATCCTGCTCGCGCTTGCGCACCAGTTCAGCGACGCCAGCCCAGGCCCACGAACGGCCGGCATCTCCCTGATTGCCGTGCAGGGTTGAGAAAAACTCGGCAACACCTGCCGCGTGCAAACCGTGGCGGCCTTCCAGTGTGGAAGCCATAAATTCAACGTCACGCGGCGTTGGCGTCGCGTCGTGATCCGGGTGCCAGTTGGATGTCATCATCGGCTGCGCTTCCTCTTGGCGGGTTCCGCGTTTGGCGGATATTTCCAGACAGAAGAGCAAGATCGGCGCCAAGCGCAGCATGCGTCAGTTAACGCGGCTCACCAGCGGGTTTTGCTGTTGGGATGCGCAACAAGTTGAAGCGGACCGGTTCGAATTGAGACACCTGCGTGCCTTGTGCTGGCTGCTCGAAAACAGCCGGCATCAATTTAGAACCGGAATGCAGAGTGTAAGGATAAGCGTTAAGGAGCCGCAGCCGCAGCAGCGGGTCGTGGTGCCTCGGCCGCATTATTGGCCGGTTGAGGCGGCGGAGTGGCTGTCGCTTTGGCCTTGCTGGCTTTGGCAGCAGCTTCAGCCTTGGCCTTGGCAACCCGCATCCCGACGGTCTTCGGTTTTGCTTTCGCCAAGTTGACGTTCTTGGGCCGGCCGCGCGTTCCGCATTCCCACGAAATCACCGATTGGCGCATACTCGCAATCGGCCGGGCATCACTGGCAATCGGCAGGCTGTCGATCGTGGTCGAATTGAACAGTGCTTTCCAGCCCAGATTTTGGAACCCGTGCTCAAGCAGCGCCGCGGCGCGTATCGTGCGTTCACCGCCTGTCGTCTCGCCGAGCACTACCGCCATGAGCCGCTGACCGTCCCGCGTGGCGCTCGCCACCACATTAAAGCCGCTGTCGCAGATGAAGCCGGTTTTCATGCCGTCGGCACCTTCAAAGGTCCTCAAAAGACCATTGTGCGAACCCATGCGGATCTTGCCATAGCGCATTTCCTGCATTCCCCACAGATGAACGTATTGGGGGTAGTCGGCGATCGCTGCACGGGCCAGCTTGGCCAAGTCGCGCGCCGTGGTGACCTGTTGGGGGGCTGGCAAGCCGTTGGGATTGACAAAAGTCGTGCGCGTCATGCCGAGGCGCCGGGCCGTGTTGTTCATCAGCGAGACGAAGGCGGTATCGTTGCCGGAAACAGCTTCAGCCAGCATCATGGCGACGTCATTGGCGGATTTCACAATGAGCGCCTGCAAAGCCGTTTCAACCGTCATCTCGGCGCCGACAGGCAAACCGACTTTGCTTGGACTTTGCTGGAATGCGAGGTCACTGCAGGCGATTTTTTGATCGAGAGTAAGCTTGCCTTCCTTGATGGCCTCGAAGGTCAGATAGGCAGTCATGATCTTTGTCAGTGACGCAGGATGCCACTCGTCGTCGAGATCTTCGGCGTAGAGAACTTTGCCGTTCGCCGGGTCAAATAAGAGCGTTGGACCCGCCGAGGCAGTGCTGACATGGAACGTCAGGATCGCCATCACGGCGCCGGCGAATGACCAAAAATTTGCTGACGGCAGCTTCATTCTGCACTCGTTCAATCGGGCCGGAATTTCGCGGGATTAAACACGGTTCTGCACCGGGCGGCAATGTTGAGGCAGCACTTGACCGTGGACGTGTGGGCCCGGAGCCTCAGAATTCCGGGTAAATTGAGCCGGCGCCTGCATTTACTCAGTGGTAGTGGTGCCCCGAGCCGGAATCGAACCAGCACGCCTCTCGGCTCCGCATTTTGAGTGCGGCGCGTCTACCAGTTTCGCCATCGGGGCACAGTAGTCTGGCTGCCGCCGTTCTATAGGGGCTGCGGCCAGGGCGTCAAACTTTTTACTTTGCGCGTCCCGACTGCCTTCCAGGCAGCCGGCCGGGACGCGCGTGGCACCGGTCTATTTCCAGCTAAAAGTGGAGCGGCCGGTGCCGTGGATATGCTCCATGATCTCCACGGTCTGGCCCACTTTGGGCTCAGACGTTTTAAGCGCGATAACTTTCGCCTCGCGGCCATCGAGCAGTTTGATGCTGACTGACACCGCCGTTTCGACCACTTGCGAGGTCATGCCAGCCGCAGGCGCTATCGTTTCGATGACGCCCTTAACGGATTTGTTGTGCACCGAGGCGTCGAGCCCCGTGTACCAAAGCCCGCCCGCAATCAGCACTAGAACGCCCGCCGCCACGCCAGCGCGCTTCAGCCATTGCAGCCGGATGGCATGATCCAGTTTCGCTTTTGTGGTGCTGCGCATGTGATCCCAGGGGCTGTAGGGTCGGTACAGGGCGGGATAGTGGAAGCTAAAGGCCTCGTCAACGCTCGTCAGCATAGACGTCCTAGGTCTTTCCCGTCATGATTTTGCGAAGAGTGGCCAACAAATCTGGCAAATCTGAGCGCACAGTTTGCCAAACGACCCCGAGATCGATGCTGGCGTAGTCATGCACGAGTCTGTTTCTCATGGACTTGATCTGCCGCCAGGGCACAGCAGGATTTGCTTGCTTCACGTGCTCAGGAACGCGGTCTGCCGCTTCGCCAATGACTGTTAGATGTCTAAGCGTGGCGTCAATCACCAGTGGCCGCAGAGAAAAATCTTCAAAGGAAAGTGCCTTTGTATAAAGCTCGATGGCCTCGAGGCTTACGACCATATCGGAGATGCGGATTTTCCAA
>JANNXL010000424.1:0-2670 GCA_031409575.1 Hyphomicrobium sp. | reverse complement strand
TTCTGCGCGCCGGGATACTTTTTTCTAACGACGGATACGGCCGCCGTCTTGCGCTGGCTTGCCAGCGAAGCCATGCGCGCCGGAGCTCACATACTTTATCGCTCGCGGTTTGAAGGGGCCAGCAGGCAGGACGGATTGTTCCGTTTTGCTGGCCTGAACCTCGCATCGCGCTATATTCTCGGGGCCGATGGCGGACACTCAGCAGTTGCAAAACACTTCGGGCTCGGCCGAAACACGGCGTTTTTAACGGGCCTCGAAGTTGAGTATCAAAATCTCTACGCAGCCGATCCGCGCTTTTTGCATTGCTTCATCGATTCCCATCATGCGCCAGGTTACCTCGCTTGGATTGTGCCCGGCCCGCACGTCACTCAAGTCGGCCTTGCCGTTGGGCCAGGGCGGCGGCCGCATCTAAAGCGGTTTCTTACGGCTACGAATGAACGGTTTCGCTATTCGGAGGCGACCCCCCTTGAACGCCGCGCCGGACGCATCCCATGCGGTGGTTTGGTGACGCCCTGGGCAATGCCTGGCGTGATGCTGGTAGGCGATGCGGCGGGCCAAGTATCACCGGCGACAGCTGGCGGCATTCGCCTGGCCTTCCGGTTTGGCCGCAGGGCTGCGCAAGCGATCGCAGATCATTTGCAATCGCTTGGCCCGCCACCCGAGGTGGCGATGGCCGCTGAGATGCCGAACTTCACCATCAAAAAAGTCATGCGCTTTGCGCTCGACTGCGCGCCGCCCAACTCGCTGATCAATCTCGTGATTGGCACGCGCGCCATGCAGCACGTCGCGCGTCATATTTATTTTCACCGGCGTGGGGGGCATGGTCTCAGCATTGCAGAATTTGAGAGGCAGCTTGCCGCGGTATCTGGCGACACCACGCTGGCGAAAGCCACCATATCTTAGAGTGCGACCCGGTTGCGCTGCCCCACGTGGCACCCACGACGGTGCAGTACGCTGCGCTGGTTATTTGATCTCATCACCCGGCGCGTAGGTAGCCAATGCCAGCGCGTGAATGCGCCCTGCGAGTTCTTCGGCCAAGAGCTCATTCACGAAGCGATGCCGGTTGACCCGCGAAAGGCCGGCAAACTTCGGCGACACAACCAGAATGCGAAAATGGCTTTCGCCGGTGCCCGGCGACCCGCGGTGGCCCGCATGCATGTCGCTCTCATTGATGACATCAAGGCGCACAGGCTCAAGCCCCACCATCAATTTTTCCCGGATGCGCTGTTCTGCCGTCATTGCTGTTCCCTTGTTTTCATCCATGTGACCATTCTGGTCACAGTTCGTTACGACATGCGGGCTAATGGACACACTCGGCGAGCCCCGACCTGTGATATGTTGCCTGCCGCTTCACCACCCAGCACACTGTTCGCGATGAAATCCACGTCCAAATACTTCGACAAGATCCGCGTCTCAACGGCCCGCGAGACTGCGGCGGCTGAAAAGGCGGCCCGAGAGCGTCAACCGCCTTGCCATTGGAAGGGCTGCGACAAGCCCGGACCGCATCGTGCCCCCCAGGGCCGTGGGCGAGACGGACAATATTTCTTTTTCTGTGTCGATCACGTGCGCCAGTATAATCAATCGTACAACTATTTCGACGGCATGAACGACACCGAAGTCGCCGATTTCCAGAAAGATGCCATGACGGGCCACCGCCCGACTTGGAAAATGGGGGCCGGCGTCACAGGCGGGTCAACCCGCGAGGGTGCTGGCGGCGATCCAGCCGCTCGCTCGCGCCGCGGAAAAGGCCCGCAAGACCCGCACGAGTTCTTCGCCTGGCGCGAAGAAAAAGCGCGTGCACAGGCCGCTCAGGGCCGCCGCGCCGTGCGTCCGCTCGAGAAAAAGTCGCTCGATGCGATGGGTCTGCCTGAATCTGCCTCCAAAATCGAAGTAAAGGCGCGCTTCAAGGAACTGGTGAAATTGCACCATCCGGACGCCAATGGCGGCGATACGCGCTCTGAGGAAAAGTTGCGCGAAATCATTCAAGCCTATAATTATCTGAAGACGGCTGGGTTGGTCTGATCCCAAGCCGCTCAATCGGCGTAGCTTTTAAGGCATCAAGCTCGCCTTTTCCCGCCTCATCCGGGCCCAGTAAGGTTTCCATGCGCGCGCAAACTCAAGCACCAACGGCAGCCCTTGGCATGCCTGATATGAAGGTCTCGGTCCGGCAATTGTTCGGTATCGATAGCGAACTTGAAGTGCCGGCATACGCCAAAGACAGCGAGCACGTTCCGGATCTCGATCCGGATTATTTGTTTAACCGTGATGTGACGCTCGCCATTCTAGCCGGGTTTAAGCACAACCGGCGTGTGATGATCCAAGGCTATCACGGCACGGGAAAATCAACACATATCGAGCAGGTTGCAGCCCGCCTCAACTGGCCGTGCATCCGCGTCAACCTCGACAGCCACGTCTCGCGCATCGATCTTGTCGGCAAAGATGCCATCGTGCTGAAAGACGGCAAGCAGATTACCGAATTCCGCGAAGGGATCCTGCCGTATTGCCTGCAGTCGAACACAGCGCTTGTGTTCGACGAGTACGATGCAGGCAGGCCGGACGTGATGTTCGTCATCCAGCGTGTCCTCGAAGTGTCAGGCAAGCTGACTTTGCTCGACCAATCGAAAGTCATCCGCCCCCATCCAGCGTTCCGGCTGTTTGCGACCACCAACA
>JANNXL010000423.1:0-1829 GCA_031409575.1 Hyphomicrobium sp. | reverse complement strand
CAAAATCGATGAGATGATGGTCGCAGCCTTGCTCCTCTTCGCCCATCCTGTGTCCACGCCATCTCACTGCGAGATCAGCGCAGATATAGAAGAATGGACTGTTCGTGCTTTCTTGCCTCTAAACTAAAACAAGCAAGTCAGTTGATAGCTATCGACGTATTAAAGAAGTTGTAAGTATAGTTTACCCATTCGTCCTCTGAAGGAAGGCCCTCACCGTGACCGAAGAATTGAACCAGACGAGACGAGAATTGGGACAATTTCTGCTGGCGAGCACGCTTAGTATCGGCGGTGCCATGAGCGCGCGGTCGGCCGTCGCAGCGGTTGCAAGCGACCCGATTGCCGGGATGTCGATCGGCGATAAAGTGCGGGCCTTCGTCAAGACGACATCAAGCCTGAAGGAAGAGCGCGTGATCTGGCGGACGCGCGGCGTCATCCTGGCCTACATCCCGGGCCAGACGCCTTACCCGATTCTGCGCTTCAAGGGCTGCGAGCAGTCATGGACGAGGCCCGTGGGCGAAACCTCGTTCCTGAGCTTTGGGTCCAACATCAATTTCCTCTGCGATCCGGACACCGACCAAATCCTCGATAACTACAAGAATCCGCTGACTGGCAAGACCAACACCGTCAAGCATTACGTCAACCGCACCTCGGAGGGGGCGACCATTTCGGAGCAAGGCTCGATCCTGAGTGTGATCAAGCAGGCGTATCCGGATTTCTATGCCGACAAAAAGTTCGAAATGGACATCACCGTGGTTGAGAACACTATGGCTTTTCGCGGCGGCACCGAATGGCCGGCTGAGCTGCGGGCACCACCTGCGGGTTCTGTGCAGACATTATTCGCCGATGCTTCGGCGGTCATGGATCCGAAAACCACATCGGTGCCGTCACACTTTGCCGGTCACGTGCTGATGCCATGGTATCCGTGGATGGAGATGAAGGACCAGCCCGGCCATATGCTATGGCATGCGACCGCCTACAAGGTCAGGTCCTTCGACGCTATACCAGCCGATTATATGGCCAAGGCGACGCGCGACTTTGCCGACATCTTTGAAAAATCACCGGAGTTCGACACCGAGCCGTCGGCCTTCGCCAAACGCCTCAAGGCACTGGGTCGCCTGAAGTGACACGGCGAATTTCGCGGCACGTTGCCGCAGGCAGACTCCAAATGTTAGCGCTTACTGCTTTTGAAATAGCACAAGCAGGTTAAAACATACGTACTCGCGCGTGGCTTCTGCAATCGCAGAGGTGAAGCTCGCGACCCTCGCCGATTATGGATCGGGGGCTTCCGTCTCAGCCCATTTTGAGCCTGCCACTAATTCCCTTGCGATGGGTATGTAAGGAATAGTACGAGGCGCTTCCGTCGATTCGCAATAATCAAACCAGGACGATGTTTTCTGGCTGTTTCATTTGAAATGCCGTGGGGCGTTGGCTGTTACTAAAGGCTGCTTACACGGATCAGGAAGCCGAAAATTCAACTGAAAATGTTACCGACAACAATGACAACAAGAATCATCAAGATGCTTTGGCCAGTTGCATAGGTTCGGGACGGCGATGACGGCCCATTTGCACTGGCCCTCTCCGCAGCGTGTAAAACATTACCGAAGTTTGGTCACACGGATATTCGATCTCATCCTTATATTTTACTTTAGATGTTTCAACGGAGCGGGTGGTCGCGGGCCGGTAGCTGAGCTAGGCTTGCTATGATCAACGCGAGGGGAAAGCGACATGACCATCACCAAATCACCATGGGCTGAGCAGTTCAGCGCTGCTGAGATTCATCGCCGCGCGCTCCTGATTGGGGCGTCGTCCGCGACGGCCGGGCTGGCGGC
>JANNXL010000422.1:0-2912 GCA_031409575.1 Hyphomicrobium sp. | reverse complement strand
CCAATTTGCCTGGATTGCTCCCAAGTTCCGCCGCAAGTTTGAAGCGGTAAAGGCCGCCACCTGCCGGCCCAGATGGTGCTGGTGCCACAAAACTCAATTCTTGCGCACCGCCATAAAAGGCAAGCTGGGACCGGCCGCTTTCATCACGATCAAAGAATGGAGCCGCTTCCCCTATCCGGTGACGCAAGAAGTCAGCTGCTGCAGCACTGGCTGCACTCTGTTCGATCAGGGCTGACGTTTCCCAGCCGCGCTTGCCCGTGCGAAACGCACCCGGCAACACCAGCAAAACCAGAGAGAAAAGAGTAAGTGATACGAGAAGCTCCAGGAGCGAAAAACCGCCATCCCCCTTAGAATATGCGATACTTACTTGACGATTCCGGTTCATTGCATCGCCTTCAGCTTGATCGTTTCAAGCTCAAGAGATCGTTCCGGGCGTGAAGGCCCATCTTTCCAGGTAACGCGAACACGAACCCAAAATGCCTTCGGTGCCTTTGCTTGCGCCGATGGTGAGGGCGGTAAACTCTGATCATTCGGCGGCTCATAACTTCGGATTTCAGACGTCCACGCGATCCCATTGGGCGAAATGCCGGACACGGTGCCATCTACTAGAGGTGTTTCGGCACCGGTAGTGGCAATTTGGCTTTTGGCGACTTCGATGGCAGCGCTATCCAGCTCTGCCAGCCTCACGCCACGCCATCCGACCGCATAAATTTTATAAAGCGACGTCACGCTCGCCACCGCAATCGCCAGCGCAACGATCACTTCAAGCAGCGTGAACCCTTGATCCGCCTGACGCCGCATGTCACTTCACCCAATCAATGCGTGTGGCGCCCGTCAGCCAGTCGACGGTGATGTCGGCGGAAGCGCCCCGCCCGCGCAGCCCGATCCAGCCGCCACTCGCACTTCCATCCGGCTTGAAGCGCACCGCAGCGCGATCTGTGGCAATCGGCGTTCCGGGGCTGTGCCCAGTCACAATGCCGATGCCTCTGGGAAGAGATCGCACATTGACAGCGCCATCGGCCCAGTAGCGGCGCTGTGTGAGATCCAAGACGAGAGCCGTTTCCGAACTTGCACTCATAGCTTCTGTTCGCGTGGCTCGTAGCCCTGCCGCGAGTTGGATCGCAGCTGTTCGCAATGCGACCCGGTCGCGCCCGGTTCCGGCGCGTGGCAGAACGAGCGCTGTTGCCAATCCGAGCACTGTGAGCATGACCAACAGTTCCAGCAGCGTATACCCCGCGTCGCGCTCAGATCCAAAAGTGCTTTTGGCTATGGTCATTGCAGCGCCAGTTCGTTGACCGAGAGGATTGCCCCCATCACCGACAATATGAGTGTGCCAACAATGCCACCGATAATCAGCGTTAGAACGGGCGTGATGAGAGTCGTTAGTCTTTGCACCTGGCGCTGTTGCGAGGCTTCATATATTTCGGCAGCCCGAAGGTACATCGCATCGAGATGCCCTGTTTCTTCGCCGACGACCGCCAGCCGCAAAAACAGATCAGGGAATAACCCTGATCGCGACAGTGGCCGCGACAGCACGCCGCCTTCGCGAATATCCTCGCCCGCCTGCTGAATGGTTTGCGCAAAAACGCGGTTGGTGAGAACCCCGCCCGCGATGCGCACGGAATCGAGGACCGGAACGCCGTTGCGAACGAGAGCTGATAGTGTTCGCGCAAAACGTGCTGTTTCACGTTCGCGCACAAATCGTCCAGCGATTGGCAAACGCAAAACAAGCCTGTCTAACGTGAACCGCGCCGCTTCGTTATTCATCGCAGACAGCATACCGGCAATCACTGCTGCCAGCGCAATAATGATCAGAAGCCAATTACTGGCGAGCACGGCATGACCCGCCGCAAGCACACGCAGCAGGGCCGGTGGCGTTGCCTTTGCGTCTTCAAAAATGGGCATGATGGCTGGCAAGAGTACACTGGTGATGACGCCGACAGCTGCCAGCGCAGCGACGATCAGCACGGCTGGATAAACCAGCGATGAACTCGCCTGCGCGCGCGCTTCCGCTGATCGCTCCAGCAGTATGGCGAGTTCGTCGAGAACGCTCCCCATCGAGCCTTGTGCTTCGCCCGCACGGATGAGCCGCCAGTAGTATTCAGGAAAGGCCCCATCCTGCGCTGCAAGCGCTTCAGACAGCGATTGTCCCTCGCGCACGCGTTCGAGAAGCTTGGCATTGATCTGCCGCAGACGCGCCGGGATTGACGGCTGAACCGCAACAATCCGGAGCGCGTCATCAATTGGCAGTTCGGCCTTCGCCAAGCTCGCAAGTTCGCGTGTAAAAATGGCAAGCTGCGCCGTCGAGAGTGCACCGGCCGCGAAAATCTCACGCTGCCACCATTTGATAGGTGCCGCCGCACCGCGTTCCACGAGATCAACGGGAACCTGTCCGCGATGCGCCAGTGCCTCAAGCGCACTGCCACGAGAAGCTGCGGCGATCTCGCCGGTCTCCACGGCACCATTTGTGCCGTAAGCTTTATAGTTGTAGCGCGGCATCTTCGAACCGGGTTACGCGAAGTACTTCCTCGAGTGTCGTCTCTCCTGCCAAGACTTTAGTAATGCCGTTGCCCAGCATGGAAACCATGCCCCCTGCACGTCCCGCTTCCTCCAACCGGCGCTCGGTTGCCTCCGTTAGAATCGCGTCACGCACGCGCTCGGTAACAGTCAGCACTTCATAAACGGTTGTACGGCCCGAAAAGCCTGTTTGCCGGCACTGGCTGCAGCCGCAGGCCCGGCGAATGTTGTAAACCGGCGCGGCGATGGCATTTGATGCGATGCCCGCATAGCTGAGAATGCGCGCCAGCTGCGCAGCCGAGACCTCCTCCGGTTCTGAGCACGCGCCGCACAGCCGTCTCACCAAGCGTTGCGCAACGACGGCTTTCAGGCTTGAGGCCATTAGATAGTCCTCA
>JANNXL010000421.1:0-6962 GCA_031409575.1 Hyphomicrobium sp. | reverse complement strand
ACGGCCGGATCGGCGACATAGGTTCCGCGGCCTTGCTTGCGCGTGATCCAGCCGCAATCTTCGAGGGCGTCGAGAGCCTTCCTCGTCGTTCCGACACTGACGCCATAGCGCCGGGCAAGTTCGGCTTCGCTAGGCAGTGCTATTCCTTTTGGCCATGTCTCTTTGCAGATCAGATTTCTGAAAACGCTCGACAGCTGAGAATAGAGCGGCGCTGCGTGCAGTTTCCCAGCGGGCAGCGAGTATTCTTCATACTTTTTGGGTTTCATTGGTCGCGCTCCGTTGGCGGAATGACTGCGAACGCACGGAAACTTACTCCGCTTGTCGGGCAGCTCTACCGGCTTGGAAAGATTTTCAAGTAAACGCTTAAGTTGTACAAATGAGACAAATGCTAAACGATATATATATAAATTCAGATATTATGCAACTTAAAAGTGTATTTTGTAAAAAGGGACCTTGGTTGGATTGTGTTGAGCGCACTTCAAAATCCGTGCTCGATGCGGCCAAAAACCTCTTCAGCAAAACGGTGCACGGTGCCACCCATGAATTGTGCTGTGACGGAAATCACCAGCAGCACCACGACGATCTTGGGCACGAATGTGAGGGTCATTTCCTGGATCTGAGTGAGGGCCTGTAGCAAAGCGATCGCCAGTCCCACAGCCATGGCGGCGGCGACCGCGGGCGTGCAGGCAACCATCACTGTCCAAAGCGCAGACCGCAAAATATCTAAGGCCTCCACTTCGTTCATGAGCCTGTCACCGTAATTCCCGAACCCAGCGGCAGCTCTTGGCCGTTGTCGAGTAGCGCGACAGCACCACCATCCAGAATACGCAACCCGGTGACCTTTCCGGTGATCGACCCGTCTTGCGAAACAACGGTGCGGCCAATCAAGCTGTCGGCTTGCGATAGCGCCTGTGACGTGATGAGGCTATCGAGCTTGGTGTTGAGTTTGACTGACTGTTCCACATTCGAAAAGCCAGCAAGTTGCGCGATGTACTGCGCTGAATCCATGGGTTTGGTGGGGTCCTGATTTTTCAGTTCGGCAATCAGCAATTGCAGAAACGCGCTGTAGTCCAGCGTTCCAGTAGAAGGCGGCGTTGGGGCTGGTGAAGCCCCGAGTGCTTGGGTTGTTGCGGCCGTCTGGCCCGTTCCCGTTACCTGCATGATGTTAGATCTCCTTGTTGCTCCAGTTGAGCTGAACTCCGCGCGAGAATTTGTTCTTCTTGCGGAAACAAAGCCCGGATGGCTCTCAAGCTGTCATAGAGCCGGCCGTTTTCAGCCAGGCTGTGGGCTTCTGTGAGACCGCTGCGCAACTCACTGCCTTCCAGCGTTTTCAACAGTGTCGCATACAATTGGCTGTGCAAGCTGCGGGCTTCCTCGGCGTTTCCTGTATCGATCAGCATGGTCTGAACCATGAAGTAGAGCTGCCGCAGCGGTGTCGTTATTTCCTCGGGCTGCAACACGTGGCCCTCAAGAAGAAATTTCACATCGTTGAGAAATTCGATCGATACCTTCCTGTCAACGCGCACCACGGCGCCATTGACGAATAGCTTTTCTCCAGCCTTTAGATAAACCCGTAACGATTTCTTCATGACAGGCCTTCGGCGATCGCGGCCGAAACTTCGATAAGGCTGCCAAAGCTAACCGTCCTGCCGAGTCGGATGTCCTCGACCTCGCGCAGGTTCCACAAACCGATCGATATGAGATCTGCGCGCAACTGACCCGGCAACTCGTTCTCCGGCTTGGCAAGATCTTGGATGAGAATGCTCCACAGCCGCTGGACGGAGTGCAAGGCCTCAATGGCCTTGCGCGATTGCGGCCCCTCCTGTTCCGCGGCGGTCATCACCTCAATCGTTCGAAGGATGGCAGCGCGCTCGTGTGCCCGGCCAGTTGCAGGCCGGTCGTCAACGACATCGGAATATGAAAACTGATACATTCAAACCTGTCCTTCTTTCGCGTATTCCGGGCGATACCTGTTCACTAGAGGTAGTTGACGAGGCTCAGGTCATGCAGCCGGGCGGTCAGTGCGTAAGACGTTTCTATTTGTGTTGTGAGCGCCGAGATCCGCAGGGAGACTTCGGCAGGATCGACATTTTCGAGCGTGCCGATATGCTTTGTGATGATGTCGCTCTGAAGGGACATGCGCTCGCTCGCCTTTGAAACCCGCTCTTGCGCGAGTCCAATCCGGGACTGTATTGCGCTGACGCCGGTCTTGGCTGCCGCCGTAAGTTTGATGGCGTGATCCAAAACGCTTTTCAAAACCTCCGGGCTTAAGTTCTGCGCTCCTAGATCTGCGACCATCGCAAAGGCTTGGGCCAGTTTGCGGACCGGTTCATCGTTGGCGTTTGCTGATGTCTCGATCATTTCGTTTGGTGAAATTCGGCTTCGGATATTTTGGTCTGCTGCACCGGACCAGGTTCCGTCCCAATTGGGTGCGTCGAACAATGCCGCGAAGGGTCCATCGAGGAAGTTCTGCAGTGCGCTGGCTGTAATCGTCGCTGTGAGCGGATCGCCCTGTGCAAAGCCAAACTCAGCTAAAAACGCATTGTCTACAGCCAGTTTGCTGGCGGGCGGTGGTGTTTGAAAGTAGTCAGCCACCGGCTGCACATCGGTGTTAATGCCCGAAAAAACATACACGCCATCAAATGATGTATTCATGAGGCTCGTCAGCGAGCGCAAGGCATCTTGGGCTGCATGTTGAGCGATTGCCGCCCCTTGCGGAGCGCCGCGGGCAGCAATCATAGCGCTCAAGAACGTACCGGCATCAGTTGACAGCCCATTCAAGGCAGCCTGCGTTGTGTCCATGCGGGATGAGACAAGACCATTGGCATCGGAAATCGTCTTCAACCGGGCATGGTCTTGCCGCAGTGATATGACTTCCGCCGTTCTTGTTCCCAGAGTGCGGCCAATGTCAGCGTGCCGGCCAGTTGCCAATTCCTTTTGAGCATCGATCAACTTGGCTTGTGCAGCGACGAGCAAAGTGCGAGTCGTCTCAGAAAGCGCGGAGGTTGAGAACAAGGATGTTTTCATGGCTGGATCACGTCGCGTTCAGTAAACTGGTGAACATGTTGTCGATCATGGTCAGCAGCTTTGAGGACGTCTGGTAGGCCCGCTCGATTTCAAGCAGCGATGTCATGTCGTCATCAAGGCTAACGCCAGTGGACCGCGATAGGGCTTCGTGCGTCCGGTCCATGAGTGTGGTGCGGTACTCCGCGTCGGAGGCGGCCTTTTGCCTGACATTTTCGAGCCAGCCCGATGACGATGCGGCTGCAGGTATGAGGCCTGCAGGCGATCCAAGTCCGTTTGCCGTGTCGAATGGCCGTGCAGCCGTGAGGCTATCGATCAATTTCTCGACACGGCCGGAATATCCGGCGGCACCTGTCTGATTATAGGTATAGGCAGGAGTGCCGGGGCTTCCGATGGAGCCGTCGCGCAGTAAGCGAGGGTTGCCGCCACTGGAGGGGTCTACCGAGACATTGACCGAGATCGAGTTTGCAAGTCCTGGAACGGTGATGCCGCTGGGTGGCACGGCTGGTCCACCGGAATATGTGAACAGGCCGGCAATATCGGGCAAGGATGGAGACGCGCTCTGATCTTGCTCCGAGAAAGCTTCGATCAAGCCTCGCGCAATTTCGTCCGTCTGACGGCTGTATGTGACGGCATATGTGTCCCGCACCTGAGCCAAGCCGCTGATGCGCCCGCTTTGACTGGCCATGGGCGCGCCGCTTCCTGTTACGGGCACACCGTCGACAGAGACGGAGTTCCCCGTGGCGCCTGGCGTCAGAACGGGTGAGGGAACCATCGTGACGCGCCGCGCCGAAACATCAAATAACGTCAGCCCGCTGTCGGTGAATATAGCCATGTCGTTGCCGGCGCGGGTTATCGTACGGATGCCCAGCTCTTCCGCGAGGCTTCGAACAATGCTGTCGCGTGCATCCAACTGATCCGTCACGTCTGTGCCGTCCAAAGTCCCTTTGACAATCTCCCGGTTGACCGTTTCAAACTTCGCCAAAAGGCTGTTGACCGTGTTGACAGACGTATTCAGCCCAGCATCGGCTGTTTGGCGCACATGTTGAATTGCATTCGAGGCCTCGTTCAAAGAAGTGGCTAAGCGCTTGGCCGCATCAATGGCCGATGCGGCCGCAGAGATATTGTCAGGGCTTGTGGACAACACCAGAAGGGCATCGCGCAGTGTGCCTGCGTTTGCTGCCGCCGACGCATTGAGCTCAGGATCGTTGACGGTTGCTTCAAGCTGTTCGAGCGCGCCCGCAACGGCCCTTTGTCCGGCGGCGCTTGAGGTCGCCGTCAGGAGACTTTTCGTTAACGCATCATTCGACGCGCGCGTAACAGACGCGACAACCACACCGCCGCCCGGTGCAGTTGTCAGGTTCGCGATCTTCCGCGATGCCAGTGGCGAGCCAGAGTTCGCAATATTGCGCGCCACGACAGCGGATTGTTCTCCACTTGCTGTCAATGCCGATCGTGCGATATCGAGGCCTATACTCAGCATCTCAAAGTCCTAGTCCTGCCTGCGGATCAGCGTTTGAGGTTGACGAGTACGTCCATCAGATCGGCGCCGGTCTGGAACACCTTTGAGTTTGCGGTGTAGTTTTTCTCGGCCTCGATCATGATCGTAAGTTCTGTGGCCAGGTCGACAGCGGATTTCTCCAGTGCGCCCGAAACCATGGAGCCAAAACCGTCAGTGCCAGCAAACCCAAGCATAATGTCTCCGGAGTCTTGCGTAGGCTGGAAGACATTTCCGGAGAGCGAGAGGAGATTGTCGGGACTTGCAACATCGGCAAGCGGAAGCCGGTACGTTTCAGCCCTCGCGCCACTTTCGTAGACCGCAAAGAGTGTTCCATCATCACCGATTTCGACGTGGTCTACTGCGCTTGCGGCGTTGCCATTCACTCCGGCCTCGAGAACTGTGTATTCGGCAGCGAGCTGACTTGTGCGTGATAGGTCGAGATTGAGTGTCGAACCGTTCGGCACAGGTGTGGCGATAGACGAAGGGCTTGAAGAAGCGAGCTGGCCGTTGCTCGGGTCGAACACGAGATTGGTGCTCGCCAACGGTCCCGACGAATAAGGGAAACCTCCGGTGGTAGCGGCGGCGGCTTGATCGTAGACGGTTGTTTGCCATTGCCCTGTGGCTGTCTTGGACGAATAGACATCCAGCGTCACCGTATTTCCTAGATTGTCGTAAGTGGTGAGTGATGTTTTGGCCGTGAACTGCGACGTGGCTGAATTGGTTGAGGGCAGATCGGCTGCGGCAATAGCTGCAGCATTCGACGGGAGATTGGTCACGAAGCTGCCGCTGCTGGAAGCCTTTGCTTGCAGGCTAAGCGTTCCGATATTGACTGGAACAACTCCGGCGGTACCGTTCGCGACAACGCCCGGGGCTCCGGCTTCGAGCGAGTAGCCCATGAGCGTGAAGCCACCCGCATTCACGAGGTTACCCTCGCCATTTTTGACGAACGAACCTGCACGGGTCAGATACGTTTGTCCCGAGCTGTCGCTGACGACGAAGAAACCTTCGCCTTTGATCGCCAGATCGGTGACCGACTTTGTGTAGCTGAAGGCTCCCTGTTCGCGAATGGCACGCCGGATATGGGGTTCTACGCTTCCTGACTCATAAGTCTGGATTCCTGAATTCAGGACGAGTGTGGAAAATTCGAGCGATCCCCGTTTATATCCGTTCGTGGTGGCATTCGCGATGTTGTCTGAAACCGCACCGAGCCGATCGGCTTGCGCCGACATGCCCGACGCGCTGGTGCGCATCATGCCGAAAAGGCTCATTGGGGAAACTCCTGCAGATTGCTTCGTCTTCAACTGATTGCAACACGAGCAACTTACGCAGGGCTGGGCTGGAACGACTTTGCAATCAGGAGGCCGGCGCAGGAGCGGGCTAGCTCTTGTCAGCTTGCAATCGCGTCTGTTCGGCCAGCCCCGGCGTCTACGAGGTCGTCAGCAACGACCAAACGGTAGCCGAGGTAACGCTGGCTATCGATCGGGTCATAGCCAAGCCGCTGGCGAAGTCGTTTGCGCAACTTGCTAATATGGCTCTCGATGATGTTTTCGTCGATCGACTCGTTGAAGAGGCCATAGACGGCATTGAAAATTTGCGCCTTGGTCACGCGGCGTTCGCGTTTGTTGACGAGAAATTCCAGAATGCGGCGCTCGCGGCGTGGAAGCCGAAGCACTTCACCGGCAACCTCTGGATCGCGTCCATCAAAAAAGACCCTGAGACCTGACGCCTGTGCCCGTTCAGGTTCTTTCGCCAGCCGGCGTTTAATGGCAGCAATCCGGGCCAGAATTTCGCGAACATGAACCGGTTTGCGAACGACGTCGTCGACGCCAGCGGCAAACAAATCGAGGGTCTCTTCTAGTGAGCGCTGGTCATTGAGGGCGATCAAAGTCGTGCGTGACTTGGCCTTGACCCCGCGGGAAATTAAAGCGCGGTCTTCAATGTTGCCAAGAAGTATCGCATCAACAGCTTCAAGATCAGCAGAAGCAACCGTATCGATCCATTTAGCAAAGTCTAAAGGTTTTATACCAGTGGCTGAGACACCTTCTCGATCAAAGAAGGAAGTATATCCATCTATTACTTCGCTTCTCTCGTCGACAATTATGATCATGCGTCAAGCCCCCTCCGAATCGTGCAATCTAAAATTGCAGGGGATAGCCATAAATATCAACAGATATTTGGTTAATGACGAGATATAAGTTATTGAAATAACTATAGTTTATTCATTTCTTAGATGAAGGTTAAAAGCTATAAGTCAGATGATTGAGCCAGCGAGATCAATCGCAAATACTTAGAAAAGTTCGCTTGGAGGCACGCATCCCCAGCCTTCGCGCAAGGTCATTCCGCTAAGGACAAGTCATGGTCTGACGTGAGGGATTAACATGCCTGGAATGCCCGCATTCGGCGCTCGCCAACAAAACACCGGAGGAGTTCCGAAATC
>JANNXL010000420.1:0-3216 GCA_031409575.1 Hyphomicrobium sp. | reverse complement strand
CAATATTAATATAATAATGAAGAACGATAGACGGGTTATTTGTATTTCTCATTTCTACTAACTTTTGGCTGCACTGCTTTTGAAAAAAATTTTATGGAATCTGAACAAGCTCTGTACTCTGATTTGACTCCCCCCAATTTTCTTGTCATTCAAAAGGGAGCGCGTCACAATTACGCAATTCCTGCGGCATTCGCTCGTGCCAATGCTCTTGCAGGCGTGTACACGGATTTTACTGCGCAGCATGGCATTGGACGTTTGCTCGCGCAGCTTGGGTCCCGCTCGGGTGGTTTTGCTTCCGCCCTTAAACGTCGATCGCCGCCGCCCGAGATTGTCGATGCGATTTTTGCGACAGACACGGCATTTGTTATCGGTGAGATCGGTAAAAGGATGTTTCGAAGTCGCGAAGCTCGAGAAAATTGGATCCGCTATTCGAATGCAATTGCTGAACGTTCTATGCAGTCCCGCGGTACACTTGGGGCGACTCATATCTACACTATGCTGGGAGAGGGTGGGTGTTTCGTTCAGAGCGCCAAAAACAGCGGGCTGAGTGTTGTAGGTGACGTCTACATTGCACTCTCTTCAGATAGAATTGTGGCTCAAGAGGCTGAGGCTTTCCCGGACTGGGCCGATGAGTTTCCGATCTTGAGCGCTCCCTTTGATGCGCGCTCCCAGAATTGCGTTTTGTTGGAATGCTCAGACGTTCTCGTCTGCCCTTCGGAATTTGTTAGGCAGGATCTCATTGATAACCATGGAGTAAACGCGGCCAAAACATGCGTCATTCCATACGCCGTGTCTCCAATTTGGTTGGGGCTGCCAACAACCCCTGAGAAAGGGCGATTGCTGTTCGCGGGATCGGCCACTTTACGTAAAGGCATTCATTACCTTGCGAAAGCAGCGTCTTTGCTTGAAGGAGCATGTCACGTGGTAGCCGCGGGAGGGGTTTCAGAAAAGGTGAGAAACCATCCCGATGCGCAAGATCTGGTTTTTCTCGGGCATTTAAGCAGGGCGGGGATGGCAGCTGAGTTCGCAAGGGCTGACGTCTTTGTATTTCCATCTCTAGCTGAAGGCTCAGCGAGCGTGACAGCTGAAGCGCTGGGAGCGGGGGTGCCAGTGGTCACCACAATGGCAGCAGGTTCAATTGTCCGTGATGGCGTGGATGGTATCATTGTACCTGAACGCGATCCGGTCGCCATAGCGGAGGCTGTTCGCTCGATCGTTAGGGATCGGGAAAAGCGCGATGCGATGAGCCGAGCTGCTCGAGAGCGCGCACAAGCGTTCACTTGGGACGGCTTCGCGGCACAGGTGATTGCGGCCACGAAGCAAATTACGGCAGCAACTCACCGATGACCGAACTAACCGTAAGTGTCGCGATCGCGACGCTCAATCGCTGTGACGACCTGAGGGCAACCCTCCTCGATCTTCAGAAGCTTGATCCTGCGCCACTGGAAATCCTAGTTTGCCTAGACGGTTGCGCGGATGGTTCCCGTGAGATGGTGGCCGAATTCCCATTTGTTGCCGTCATTGAAAATGAGCGACCATCAGGCTCAGTGTACTCGCGTGACCGCTTGTTCAGAATGGCCCAGGGTGATCTTATTGTGTCCTTGGACGATGACAGTTCACCAATGCAGACGGATTTCGTTGCGAGACTAGCTGACCTTGCCAGTGCCCATCCTGAGGCGGGTGTGTTCGCTTTTGAAGAGGTCCGGCCAGAGGGACGAGATGATCGCCCGTTTGGGAGCCTATCTGGGGCGGCCTATGTTGCAAGTTATGCCAACTGCGCTGGAGCAGTTCGGACAAATCTATATAAAAGTGCCGAGGGATACCCAGCCATATTCTTTCATATGTACGAGGAACCTGATTTCTGCCTTCAAACCTACGCTAATCAGTTTGCAGTGCTCTACGAACCTGCAATCAAGATTTTACACCGATATTCACATGTAGGCCGAAATATGATTGGTAGGCATCATCAACATGCGCGCAATGAGTTGCTCTCAGTCATAATACGTTGCCCATTTCCACACGTCTTGTGGGTCGCCGCCTATCGGGTCGCGCGCCAGTTCATTTACGCGGCCAGCAAGGGTTTAGTTTGGGTGGTGCGAGAGCCCGTTTGGTGGTGGAAGACGGCTAATGATTTATCCCGGGCGCTCAAAGATCGGAAGCCAGTGCCATGGCCCGTTTATTGGCAGTGGATGCGATTGGCACGCAACCCGATCCCCGTTGTTGAAAATCAACTTGCGTCGAAGTTCCCCAATGTGACTGCTCGTCTTAAGCTTTTCCAGCAATGATGCGCCCAAGGTTCATCGCCTTGCTTCCTGTGCGAGATGAGGGTGACATCATCCGACAATGCCTCGTTCACGCACTAACTTGGGCCGATATGATCTTCCTCTATGACACCGGCAGCGTCGATAATACCTACGAGACGGTTCTCGAGATGGCCAAAGAGGACGATCGCATCCGCCCCATCGGCAGCGAGCCGACCTATTACAACGAAAACAGGGTCCGCGGTCTGCTTTTCAATGCCGCTCGCGAAATCATGCGAGATGGCGACTGGTTCTTACGGATGGATGCTGACGAGTTCCATCATATCCGTCCACAGGAATTTGTCGCCAGAAGGGTCAAGTCCGGTGAGGGTGTGGTCTACCACCAGTATTATGATTTCCAGCTTACCCGGTCTGAGGCTGAGGCGTTGACAGACGACGGTGCGGTTGAATTGGAGCGGGAGAAGCCTGTAGCTGACCGCCGCCGTCATTATACCCTGAGCGTCTACGCTGAGCCCCGGATGTGTCGCTACCGATCTTCGATGCGCTGGCCAGTCGAAGTCTCCTTTCCATTCAACGCCGGCCTCGTGGCAAAGGAGCGGATCCCGATCCGCCACTACCCGCACCGCGATCCGAGGCAACTTGACCGTCGGTGCCGCCTGCGCGCCATCATGATGGCCGACAAGGCAAACCGCTCCAATTGGACGAGGCCCGACGCCCATCACTGGTCGCAGGGCGACTGGAGAAAATTTGTTGTTGACGATGACGCCGCGGGTCAGAGTTACTGGGAACCCGGCACGGAGTTACTGAAAGTCAGGCAGACCAATCACCTTGCAACCGGGGCAAAGCGTCAGCTGCAGCGCGCAATGTATGCGCTGGGCCTGCCTTATCTTCTCGACAAGACACGCGCGCAATGGACCGCCGACGCCGCTCCCCTTCCCATCGCGCCCGAAACCCA
>JANNXL010000419.1:0-9308 GCA_031409575.1 Hyphomicrobium sp. | reverse complement strand
CCAGATCAGCCCGGGCCGCAACAACCATCAGGGTTGCAGGCCAGCCGGTGAATGTCGAATTGGCATTTCTCGGCGTGGTTCCGAAATAAGGTTTCGGGCGGCACCATGCGCTGCTAAGCCGTCTGATATCCTTTAGACCTTGGCAGCAGACCCAAAATGACCTCAACCAAAAGCCGAATACTCCTTGGAGAAATTTCGGGTGCCCACGGCATACGTGGCGAGGTGCTTGTGCGCTCATTCGCAGCAGAACCTGAAAACATCGCAGCCTACGGTCCGCTCGAAGACGAAAGCGCAACGCAAACATGGGCACTTTCGGTGGTGCGTGTCACGCCAAAGGGTGTCGTCGCGCGGGTGGCGGGTATTGACGACCGGACAGCGGCTGAAAAACTGAAAGGCATCAAGCTTTATGTCGAGCGTTCAAAGCTGCCGTCCGCTGGGCACGACGAGTATTATCTGGCGGATCTCATTGGACTCCAAGTGACTGACGCAAGTGGTGCCGAGGTCGGCCATATTCTTGCGGTGCCAAATTTTGGTGCCGGTGATCTGCTCGAAATCCGCCGCAAGGAGTCCATACAGACAGACTTGGTGCCACTGACGCAAGCGTGCGTGCCAACAATTGATCTGGAGCGCGGGATCGTTGTTGTGGTGATGCCGGTTTTGACGGAAGGCACGGAGCAGGACGAGGACCTAGGCGGCGAGTCCGAGAGTTCATCACAGCCCTAAAACATCGCTGGATGCACCTTGTCGGGCGGCGCGTGGCCATCGAGGAACGCCTTGATATTGATGATCACCTTTTCGCCCATATCGATGCGGCCCTCGACCGTGGCAGAGCTCATATGCGGCAGCGCGACGACGCGATCTGACGCCAGCAGTTTCGGATTGATCGCCGGCTCGTGCTCGAAAACGTCAAGGCCTGCACCCGCGATGGACCCGGCTTCGATCATGCGTGCGAGTTCATTTTCGTCGATCACTTCGCCACGCGCTGTGTTGACGATGTAAGCCGTGGGCTTCAAGAGCTTCAAGCGCCTTGCCGATAGCAAATGATAGGTCGCGGGCGTGTGCGGGCAGTTGATGGACACAATATCCATCCGCATGAGCATCTGGTCGAGGCTCTCCCAGAATGTTGCTTCAAGTTCGCCTTCGATGCTGAGCGGCAAGCGCTTGCGGTTGTGATAGTGGATCTGCAAACCGAAGGCGCGCGCCCGCTGGGCAACGGCCTGCCCGATGCGGCCCATGCCAACAATGCCGAGCCGTTTGCCGAATATGCGATGGCCGAGCATCCATGTGGGAGACCACCCGGCCCAATGGTTCTTGCTGTCTTTGAGATAGGCTGTGCCTTCTGCGATGCGCCGCGGAACTCCCAGAATGAGGGCCATGGTCATATCGGCGGTGTCTTCGGTCAGCACACCCGGCGTGTTGGTGACTGTCACGCCGCGAGAGCGCGCCGTATCGAGGTCGACGTTATCGACGCCTGTGCCGAAGTTGGCGATCAGCCGGAGATTGGGGCCTGCCTGGCTGATCACGCCGCGGTCGATGCGGTCGGTCACTGTCGGCACCAGCACATCGGCGATGCGGGCCGCTGCGACCAGATCGGCCTGTGTCATCGGCTTATCGTCGACGTTGAGGCGCGCGTCGAACAATTCGCGCATGCGCGTTTCGACGACATCAGGCAGCTTACGGGTGACGATGACGATGGGCTTGTGAGTCGTGGCCGGCATTTTTGGTCCTGAAATTGGGTCTTGGACGTCGCAGGGGCGGGGGTGCGGGCGATGTAAGTATGAACGCTGAACAGGATCGAGTGTCTAACAGAAGGTCATGGGGAAAACAAAGTTCTGGATAACGTGACGCAATGGGCAGCGGGTTGCCGGCCAGGATAGTCTCGATCAGCGGTGCGGGCCGGTTTCAGGCGCAGGAAATGTGGAAAATTCGCGGGATATCCCAAGGGCCTGGCCGGAGAGTGCCAGTCTGGCTCATTTATATGATGTGCTTTGCGCTGGGCATAGGTGCGGTACACGTTGAAACCGTCCAAGCACAACCCGTTGCTGCACCAACGACAGAAACGGGGCCGAGCGGTTTCCCGTTGCCGCGGTTCGTGAGCCTGAAATCAGACCGGGTCAATTTGCGCGCCGGGCCCGGCACTGAGTATCCGGCATCGTGGGTGTTTCGCCGTGCCGGATTGCCGCTTGAAGTTACAAAAGAATTTGAAACCTGGAGGCAGGTCCGCGATGCGGAAGGCACCACAGGATGGGTGTTGCAATCGTTCCTGTCGGGCCGCCGCACCGCGCTGGTGCTGCCATGGGAAGTCAAAGAGGGGGGCGCCCCGCCACAAGTCTCCATCATGAGCAGCGACAGCGCCTCATCCCGGCCAGTCGCCATTGTCGAGGCCGGCGTCGTCGCGAACGTGCTCACGTGCGACAGCGTCTGGTGCAATGTCACGGTGGAGACCTACCGTGGCTACATCGAGCAGAAAAAGCTCTGGGGCGTTTATGCGGGAGAAGTTCTGAAATAGCCCGGTTTGCGGCTCACTTCGCGACGAGGCGGACCACAACGTCGATGTGGCTGATCTTCATGCCTTCGGGTGGTTCTGGCAGGCCATCGACCCGGATTTCCGTTCCGGCAATATCGATCAGCCGGCTTTCGTGTTCGACGAAAAAATGGTTGTGGTTCGAGATATTGGTATCGAAATAGGCCTTCCCGCCATCGATCGCCAATTCACGGAGAAGGCCAGCCTCGGTAAATTGATGCAGCGTGTTATAGACTGTCGCGAGGGAAACCTGTTCCCCGGCTTTCAGTGCCTCAACATGCAGCATTTCAGCTGAAACGTGACGGTCTCCAGAGCCGAAAAGCAAGGCGCCAAGCGCAAGCCGCTGCCGGGTCGGGCGCAGGCCTGCCTCGCGTAGTTTCATGCCGACGCCAGCTGTTTTGCAGCCCATCGCCAGCCCGCAGCCCTGCTTTTCAAATGTATCCGACATGCTGCCGCTTCCAAGAGACCCGGCGCATGGCGCGAGCGGGACACACGCTTAGCCGTTCGCAAGCAGCTTAGCCAGCGAACAACTCAGCAATGCCTTATAGAACGGGCTGAGTGCCGCCGCAACTGGGCGATCACTTCAATTCTGGATGGCGGTGATCCTGTGGGCTTGCGATTGCCACGCTTCTTCGCCACTCTTGACCTGAGCGGCGTTTATCGTTTGAACGGCACAGCACTAAGCTGCGTCCTGTGCAACACGAATGGGTGCTACAGGGGCCGCAGTGTCGGCCTCGAGACCAAGGGGGAGCCTTAGACACTATGGCGGATCGCCGTTCAAATTTTGATTTTGAGGCACTTTTGGCATGCGGGCGGGGTGAGCTGTTTGGGGCGGGTAACGCACAGTTGCCGCTGCCACCTATGCTTATGTTTGACCGGATAACACACGTCTCCGAGACTGGTGGCGCCCACGACAAAGGCCAAATCATCGCCGAACTCGATGTTGCGGGGAACAAGCGTCTCGACTGGTTCTTCGACTGTCATTTCCAGGGCGATCCGGTCATGCCCGGCTGTCTGGGGCTCGATGCGTTGTGGCAGCTGACCGGCTTTTATCTGGGATGGCTTGGTGCACCGGGTCGCGGCCGGGCGCTTGGCGTTCAGGAAGTGAAATTCACTGACATGGTTTTGCCGACGACCAAAAAACTTGAATATGTGGTCGATATGAAGCGGGTCATTCTGCGCCGCCTTAAGCTCGCCATTGCCGATGGCCAGTTGATAGCCGATGGGAAAGTGATCTACACCGCGTCCGAGATGCGCGTGGGTCTGTTCGATGCCGGTGAAGCGGCGGCAGCAGCAAGCACGGGTTGAAAGCGCGGGCCGTTTGTTCCAACTACAACCAGCTCGATGACCGATCGGAAAGGGCTTGCTTGATGAGACGAGTCGTCGTCACCGGCATGGGTGTTGTGTCCTCCATCGGGAACACCACCCAAGAGGTGCTTGCCTCGTTGCATGAGGGCAAATCCGGCATCGTCCGCGCCGACAAATACGTTGAACTGGGCTTCAAGTGCCAAGTGCACGGTGAACCCAAACTCGACTGGGAATCGCAGGTTCCCCGCAAACCAAAGCGCTTTATGAACCCGGGTGTCGCCTGGAACTATATCGCGATGGATCAAGCCATTCGCGATGCCGGCCTCGAAGCGGGTGACATTGTCAACGAACGCTCCGGCATCATCATGGGTTCGGGCGGGCCATCTACGCGGGCCATCGTCGAAGCCGCCGAAACAACCCTCAAATCCGGCGGGCCAAAAAAGATCGGCCCGTTCGAAGTACCCAAGGCGATGTGCTCTGGCCCGTCCGCGGCGTTGGCGACGGCGTTCCAGATTAAGGGCACAAACTATTCAATCTCGTCAGCCTGCGCGACGAGTGCTCACTGCATCGGCAATGCTGCGGAGCTGATCCAATGGGGCAAGCAGGACATCATGTTTGCCGGCGGCTGCGAAGAACTCGATTGGACGCTGTCGAACCTGTTTGATGCCATGGGGGCCATGTCTTCGAAATTCAATGCCACGCCGGCGACCGCCAGCCGCGCCTACGACCGCAATCGCGACGGCTTTGTCATTGCAGGTGGCGCCGGCGTCTTGGTGCTCGAAGAACTTCAGCATGCCAAAGCGCGCGGCGCGCGCATCTATGGTGAAGTGGCGGGCTATGGCTGCACGTCGGATGGTTTCGACATGGTGGCACCGTCAGGTGAAGGCGCTGCGCGCTGCATGAAGCTCGCCATGGCGGGTCTCGATGGCAAAGGCACCGGCAGTATCGACTACATCAATCCCCACGGCACCGGCACACCCGTTGGTGACGAGCGCGAAATTCAAGCCATCCGGGACGTGTTTGGCGCAAAGGTTCCGGCCATTGCGGCGACCAAGCCTCTGACCGGCCATTCGCTTGGTGCGATCGGCGTGCAAGAGGCCATTTTCTCGCTTCTCATGATGAACAACGGTTTCATTTGCGAAAGTGCCCACATCGAAGAGCTCGATCCCGCATTTGCCGATATGCCGATTGTGCGCAAGCGCCAGGATAACGTGGCGCTTAACTGTGTGATGTCGAACAGCTTCGGTTTCGGTGGAACAAATGCCACTCTGGTGTTCCGCCGGCTCGATGGTTAACGCCTGACTTTGCCCGGCGTGTTCCGGCCCCTGCCGCGGGTCCACATCGACGGTGCCAGGCATGACAGTATTCAACAATGGGCCCGGCTGGTTCGCCAGCGCAGGGTCCGTTCCCGATTGCGTAGCGAGGGCTTTGATGGCCGAAATTGATATTGCTAAACCCGGTCCGATGATGGCTGGAAAACGCGGCCTGATCATGGGTGTCGCCAATGAGCGCTCGATCGCCTGGGGCATCTCGCGTGTTCTGGCTGGTCAGGGCGCCAAGCTTGCCTTCAGTTATCAGGGCGACGCCTTTGGCCGCCGTGCCATCCCGCTCGCACAATCGGTTGGTTCAGAAGTGATCGTGCCGTGCGACGTGGCCGACCTCGACAGCGTCGACAATGTCTTTGCGGAAATCAAAAAGGCCTGGGGTGGACTCGATTTCGTCGTTCATGCGCTCGCCTTTTCGGACCGCCGCGAACTGGCCGGCCGCTACGCCGACACCACGCGCGACAATTTCACAAATACCATGGTCATCTCCTGCTTCTCGTTCACGGAGATCGCCAAGCGCGCTGCCGAGATCATGCCCAATGGCGGCTCTTTGCTGACGTTAAGCTATGGCGGGGCGACGCGCTGGGTGCCTTCTTACAACGTGATGGGAGTTGCCAAGGCCGCGTTGGAAGCGTCCGTGCGCTACCTCGCAGCGGACCTTGGCCCGCAAGGCATTCGCGTCAATGCTTTGTCAGCCGGTGTCATGCGCACACTTGCGGGCGCAGGAGTCTCTGACGCGCGCTCAATTTTCAATTACCAGCGCGATCACGCTCCGCTGCGCCGCACGCCGACGCTCGATGATATCGGCGGATCTGCGCTCTATCTTTTGTCGCCGCTTTCGGGTGCCGTCACGGGTGAAGTGCACTTCGTCGATTGCGGTTACAATACCGTTGCCATGCCGACGCTGGAAGCCTTGAAGGCAGCTGAACATGATGCCGGTGCGGCTGGCCGCAAACCGGGTGAAGCGGCGGAGTAGCACCAGGCCAAGGGTATTTTCTCCAGGCGTTTTACAAACTGAAAAAGGACGATGCGAGTTCCGCATCGTCCTTTTTTATCTCAACACCAACAGCCTTCGCGATTACGCAGACGTCTTGACCTTGGTGATGGCTGGCATCGACGGATCGACGATCTCCATCGGGCGGCGCTTGGGGGCCGGCGGCTGGAAAGCCCGGCGGGCGTGGAATTCGCAATAGGGCAAGCCCGTCACCTTGGCTTTGCCGCAGAAATGAAAGTCAGCCATTTGCGGGTCGCCGATCGGCCAGCGGCAGCTGCACTCAGTCAGTGTTTGGATGGTTTTGCGTTCTTTGAGCGGGATGACCAGTTCTTCAACGGCCGGTACAAAGGGTTCTGCGTCGGGCTGATAAAGCTGGCGCACAAGCGGATTGCCGTTGGTGGCAAAGCGCGCCTTGGCCATGCGCTGTTTGACGTTGGCTGCCGCGGCAGCACGGGCCCGCGGGCGATGGCTTTTCATGCGCGATGTCGTGGCGCGGCCCGAAAGCCCGAGGCGGTGAACCTTGCCGATGACCGCGTTGCGCGTCACCTCGCCGAGGCGGCCAGCAATCTGGCTGGCGCTCAGTCCTTCGCTCCAAAGCTTTTTCAGAAGCTCAACGCGGTCTTCGTTCCAGCCCAGCATTCGGGTGCTCCCAGCAAATATCATGTCGAGGGCGCGCCGATGCAGGCGCAACCCCATGCTTTGCGGGGACCGGTACTTGCGGCCGGCGGCTGCATAAAAATGCAGCACGCGGCGCGAAGCCGGGCGATCCCGCAACAAAACTCTCTTAGAATTTGACGCTGAACTACTCGCGCGCACACAAAACAGACGGGCGCAGCCCTACAGGGGCGGCCCAAAACGCGCGCCGGAAACACCTTAAAACAAGTACCCCATACAACGGGGACCGCGTAACACCGCGATATCTCGTGTCCGACAGGCGAGAAACTACAACAACTAGATTTCCGTCTACAAGACGAGTGATGACCTGACGGGGCATTGACAGCTTCGACGTGGCCCTTGTGCCACAACTTGATTCGTCAGGTGCCTAATCGCGGGCTTGTGCCGGGGCCCGCCAAAACCTTGTCCCCCAAATTCGCCGCTTGGCGGTTCAGTATTCTGTGCGTGGTTTCGTTGACAGGAAAGCCCGCCCTAAAGTATCAACGCGTCTTTCCACGGCCGCCGGAGAGGCGGCTTTTTGATTTTCAGGGGGAGGCAATGGACGCCGTGTCCAAGCCCCTGCACCGCCAGGACGCCGCTCATCCCGCCGCGCACGGTCCGTCGCCGGCCGTGATGGGCACCTACGCTCGCCAAGATATTGTGTTTGAGCGCGGCGAAGGGTCCTGGCTCATTGCGGCAGACGGTCAGCGCTATTTGGATTTTGGTTCAGGCGTCGCGGTCAACGCGTTGGGCCATGCCCATCCGCGCCTCGTAGCCGCTCTGACGAAGCAGGCCGGCCTGCTCTGGCATACGTCGAATTTGTACCGCGTCGGGCGGCAGGAACAGCTGGCCGAAAAACTGGTTGCGGCCACGTTCGCTGACAAGGTGTTCTTTTGCAATTCAGGCGCGGAGGCCTGCGAAGGCGCAATCAAAGCCGCGCGCCGCTATCATTTTGTGTCAGGCCACCCCGAGCGCTGGCGCATCGTCACCATCCAAGGTGCCTTTCACGGCCGGACGCTGGCGACCCTCGCAGCGGGCGGCAATGAAAAATATCTCGAAGGTTTCGGCGAACCTGCGCCAGGGTTTGATCAAGCCGGCTTTGCCGATCACGCAGCACTTGAGGCCGCGATTGGCCCTGAGACCGCCGCCATCATGATCGAGCTTGTGCAGGGCGAAGGCGGCGTTCGCACCGTGCCTGACCAATGCCTGCGCGGCGTCCGCGAGCTGTGCGACACGCACGGCCTTCTGCTCATTTTCGACGAAGTGCAAACCGGTATGGGCCGCACGGGAAAACTATTCGCGCATGAGTGGTCCGGTATCACCCCCGACATCATGGCAGCCGCCAAGGGTCTAGGCGGCGGCTTCCCCATCGGTGCGATCCTGGCCACCGAAGACGCAGCCAAGGGCTTAACGCCTGGCTCGCACGGCTCGACGTTCGGCGGTAACCCGTTGGCGACAGCCGTTGGTGCCGAGGTTCTCGACGTGATGTTAGAGCCTGGCTTTCTTGAAGCTGTGCAAGCCAAGGCAAACCGGCTGAAGCAAGGGCTGATGCAATTGAAGGATCAGTACCCCTCAATCGTAGATGACGTGCGGGGGCTCGGACTGCTCGCCGGTCTTAAAGTGAAGCCAGCCGCCGCCGGCGTGGTGAAAGCAGTGTTGGCTGAAAAGCTTCTTGTCGTCTCGGCTGCAGAAAATGTCATTCGCCTGCTGCCGCCGCTGACCGTGTCCGACGAAGAGCTCAGCGACGGTCTTGGCCGGCTGTCCCGGGCTTTTACCTCTCTCTCCAAAGCGAAAATGTCATAATGTCGAACCGCAAACGCACGGCTGCGCCGCAGGGCGCCATTTCGAAATCCGCATCCGTCCGGCATTTCCTCGACCTCGACAGTGTGGATAGCAAAACGCTGCGCCGCATCATCGACGCCGCCCATGCCATGAAGGCGGCCGGCAAGCGTGTGCCGCTCAAGCTGCGCCCGAAGAATATCGAAGATCAAGTTCTGGCTATGATTTTCGAGAAGCCGTCGACGCGCACGCGCGTGTCGTTTGATGTCGGCATGCGCCAGCTCGGCGGACAAACCATAGCCTTGAACCACGACGACTTGCAGCTGGGCCGCGGCGAGAGCATTTCCGATACCGCACGCGTGCTGTCACGGTACGTCGATGCCATCGTGCTGCGGGCCAACTCGCACGAGACGCTGCTGGAATTGGCGCTGCATTCCCGCGTGCCGGTGATCAACGGACTGACCGACAAAACGCATCCGTGCCAGATCATGGCCGATGTGATGACTTTTGAAGAGCATTTCGGCCCCATCAAGGGCCGCACGGTTGCCTGGATTGGCGACGGCAACAATGTTGCGGTGTCGTGGATGCACGCTGCCCAGCGTTTTGATTTTACACTGCGGCTTGCGTGCCCAGCCGAATTGCAGCCGGAAAAAGAATTCATGGATTGGGCGCGCCGCGAAAAGGCGTCCGTTATGCTGACAACAGATCCACTGAAAGCGGTGCG
>JANNXL010000418.1:0-12406 GCA_031409575.1 Hyphomicrobium sp. | reverse complement strand
GCGCGTGCGCCGCAGCCCGAACCGTGCACTCCAATCGCCCGCTCCGGCCGGCTCGCGGAACGCGAGTCGGAACGGGCAAAGCAAAAGAGCCCACTGGACAAGGCCCCTCCCAATCCTGACAACACGGCTATGACAGGCGATTCAATCACATCCCAAAACCATACCTCGCGCCCGCTTGCCGGAGCACGTGGCTGGATCATCACGGACGGCAAAGCGGGCATGGATGTGCAGGCGCGCGGCGTGGCCGATGCGCTGGGCCTCAGTTACGATATGAAGCATGTCACACCCAAGGGGCTGCAGCGCGTTCTCGCGCCTTGGGGGCCGGTTTCGCGCGCGGATAAATTTGGTAAAGCCGGTAGCCTTTTTGCCCCGCCGTGGCCTGCGATTGCCATTGCCACCGGGCGCGCCAGCATTCCCTACATCCGCGCGCTGCGGAAGGCAGCTGGCATTGGCACCTATACGGTCGTTCTGCAGGATCCAAAATCCGGACCCTCGACCGCCGATCTCATTTGGGTGCCCGCCCATGACACGCGGCGCGGCTCCAACGTGATTACGACGCCGACGTCGCCGCATAGTTTTTCACAAGCACGACTGGCTGAACTGCGCGCCGCCTTGCCCACTGACATTGCCGCGCTACCGCACCCCCGCGTCGCCGTTGTGCTGGGTGGCAAGAACGGCGTCTAAAAGTTTACCGATGACGATGACGCGCGGCTGGCAGGCGCGCTGCGTTCGCTCGCAAGCCTTGGCGCGAGTTTCATGATCACGCCGTCGCGGCGCACACATCAACGGCTCATTGCAGCCGTGGAAGCCGCGACCCAGGACCGCCCGCGGATAATCTGGGATGGCACGGGTGCAAACCCTTATCCGCAGTTCCTGGCCCACGCCGATGCCTTGATCGTGACAGCAGACAGCGTCAACATGACCGGGGAGGCGTGTGCGACGGGAAAGCCGGTGTATGTGTTTGAACCTTCGGCGGGTTCAGCTAAATTCCGCCGCTTTCACAGTGCCTTAGCAGCTTGCGGGGCGACGCGGCCGTTGCCCTCAAAGTTGAGTGAACTGCCGCAGTGGGACTACACGCCGCTCGATTCTGCGGCTAAGATCGCGACAGAGATTGAGCAGCGCTGGTTGCGCCGTTCTCAAATGCTTTCAGGACTGATGGTGAAATCAGGTTGAGTTGCAATCTCGAAGGCAAAGCAAGGCCGTTCAGATTGCCATACGTGCTTACAAGGCCAGGGCGGCGGCGCTCTCTGGATATCCGACACAGGTTCGCAACTTTAGGATCGAACATACCGCCATGGCGCATTTGAACCTCGACAAACTCCGGGCCGCCCGCATCGAAAAGCAGCCCTTCACCTACACGATCGTGCCGGGCTTCTTGCCGCCCGAGAGCGTCGCCCGCATCAATGCGACGTATCCGAATATCGAAAAGGGCGGATCGTATCCAATAGAAAGCCTCGCCTCCAGCATGGCCATCAAGGACGTGATCGCGGAGTTGGACAGCCCTGAATTTGAAAAAGTAATTGCCGGCAAGTTCGACGTCGAACTCGATGGCCGGCCGAAAATGTACTCGCTGCGCGGCTACACGCGCGCCAAAGATGGCTCGATCCACACCGACAGCAAAGACAAGATCATCACGGTGCTGTTGTATTTGAACGAAAACTGGCAACAGCCGGGCGGCCGCCTGCGTATACTGCGCGATGGCACGAATGTGGACAACTTTGCTGCCGAAGTGCCGCCTGACAACGGCACGCTTCTGGTGTTCAAGCGCTCGGACACGTCGTGGCACGGCCATCATCCGTTTGAGGGGCCGCGCCGGTCGCTGCAAATGAACTGGATGACGAGCGAAGGCTCGAAGGGCTGGCATAAGGTACGCCATTCGATCTCGGCCGCGGTCAAAAAATTGACGGCAGCGTAGGTGCAAGCGCGGGCGCTGGGCATGGATCAGCGCCTCGCGCCACTTTCTGCCGGTGGCACGCTCACGTCGTCTACGCCGTCAAGCGCGCGGCGTGCGTGGCTTTTCACGGAACTCGCGATCATTTTCATTGGTGCTCCGATCGCGATGCGTGCGGCGATCCACGGCGCGCACATTCCGCTATTTCTGGCTCTACTGCCCATTTTCGCCATTGCTGTGATCATCCTGCTCGCCGATCCCACTTTCCGGCTGCGAACGGAACTGGCGCGCGGGTTTAGCGGGTGGCAGTTTCTGTCAATTCTGGCTGTGTTGGGCGTGGCGGGCGGTGCCGTCACGTATTGGGTGTGGCTGTTCCATCCGCAGTGGTATCTTGAGTTTCCTAAGAACCGTCCCGAACTTTGGCTGCGAATTTTGCTGCTCTATCCGTTTGCCTCGGTCGCGGTGCAGGAACTCGTCTACCGCACATTTTATTTTCATCGCTACGGTGCGCTTTTCGGTAAGAACCGCTGGCTTGGCATCTTGCTCAACGGCGTGTTGTTCGGTTTCGGGCACATCGTGATCGGCACCACGTTTGCTATCCTCGGCACGCTTGCAACGGGTACACTGTTTGCTTTGCGCTATTCGGCAACACGCTCGTTCTGGGCGGTTTTCATTGAGCATACGCTCTGGGGCTGGCTGGTGTTTACCGTAGGCCTGGGGCAGTTTTTCTTCACGGGTGTTTCGAATCTGTGATCCCTCACGTCTTCGCTGTTTTCTTTTCAGCGGGATCGCGAGCAAACTGCAATGGAAGTGCGGTTGTGTATTTGATCTGCTCCATGGCGAAAGCAGATGAGACCTTAGCGATCTCGATGCGTGCCACGAGTTTCTTGTAGAACACGTCATAGGCGGCAATGTCGGGGACGGCGACGCGCAACAGATAATCCACGTCGCCCGACATGCGATAGGCCTCAATCACTTCCGGCAAATCAGGAATGGCGGCGTTGAACTTCTCAAGCCATTCGTGATTGTGTTTGTCGGTCTTGATCGAGACGAACACCGTGACGCCGGCATTGACCTTGTGCGGGTCGAGCAGGGCGACACGCTTCGTGATGACGCCGGCTTCTTCCAGCTTTTGCATGCGCCGCCAGCACGGTGTGGTCGAAAGCCCGATCTCCTTGCCAATGTCGGCGACCGGCCGGGTGCAATCTTCCTGAAGAATTTTCAGGATTTTGACGTCCATATCGCCGATCATGCATGACCCTGCTTGGTATGAGTTTTCTCGCAAATGCTGTATGTGGGATAAACATGCTAGTCAGCCGGATCGTCAAGGCATTTGCGAGAACATCATTTCAGAGTTTTGGTTTGATTGCAGGTCAAGCACGAGTCCATCGGAGGCAATCAGCACCCGGTCCGACGCAACGGCCGCAGCATTCTTCAGCATTTCGCTCCCCATATGCGTGAGCAAAATGCGCTTGGCGGTGATGCGAGGCAGGTTGGCTTTAATCGTCGCCCAATTCATGTGAAAGCGAACCGGCGCTTCGAAACCGTAGCAATCGGTGATGAACAAGTCCGCGCCGGCCGAGGCTGGGATGAGGTTTTCTGTCCACTCGGTATCGCCGGAAAAGCTTACGGTGTGGCGTCCCGCGGTGATGCGCAACGCATACGGCGGTGCTCCCGATGGGTGGCTAACTTCGAAGGGCGTTACCGTCACGCCGTTGACCTCTAGTGGCGACGTATCTGCGTACTCTAAAAAAGTGAGTGTAAAGGCTCGCGGGGCTGTCGAAGAGCCTGGAAACAATGCTTCTGCCGCAGCCATTACGCGCTTTTCGATGCCAACTGGGCCGGTCACACACAGGGGCTGCGTGCGGTGACCTACGTGCACGGCATGGACGAGCCACCAAACAAGCCCGCTGAAATGATCCCCGTGCAAATGGGTGATAAAGATCGCCGGAACCGTGTTGGGGTCGATGCCCTGCCGCTCAAGCCCGATCAGCGCGGTGGCACCGCAATCAATCAGGAACGCGCCGCCGCTGTGGGCCACGTGGAAACACGTTTGCAGCCGTCCGCCGCTGCCAAATGCATCGCTGCAGCCAATTACAGTCAGCTTCATTGCGACTCCCCTCGCCGTGACAGCCTAGAAACGTACACTGGATCACGTCGGCGGCAAGTCAGGCTGTTCCGTAGGGAACATCTGTGCGGGATTGGCGAAACCGTGTCCGGCGCAAAAGTGCGCCTAACCTTAGTGGGACCCGCCGATGCCGTGGGCATGCCGCCAGTCCTGTGGCCTCTGGAAGTCGCCCGACCATAGCCCTCGCTTGGCGTCCCGGGCTTCACGTTCCTCCCGGCCGTAACGAGCTCCAAAAGAGACGGCATACCCAGAAGCGACCATATCGCTGTTTAGGTTGCGGCCGTTCACCGAGCAGGTGCCAAGGACCCGTCCGTGCTGATCTGGCTGGTCGCCGCGGCACGAGATAGCACGCCCGCCAATCATCTGTGCCAGCTGCCGCTTGGCTTCCTCTCCACAGGACCATGTTCGCCCCTGACGCTCACAAGTTTGCTTGCCTTCTGGGGCATCAATGCCCACCATGCGAACCTCCGTGCCATCGATGAAAAAGCTGTCGCCATCGACCAATCTTGGGCGCCCCTCGACCACGCCACCGGCCGGCATTGCTTGCGTGTTGCGCGGGCTGCGTCCGGCATCCCCGCGCGGGCCATAGCCGTTGCGTTCGAGCAAGGCCGCAACGACTGCGAGGACTGCGATCCCAACCCAGCGGGCGATTTTCTGGGTGTCTCGGGAAGAAAATGCCGCCATATTATTGGTTTCTCAAGGTCATCAGGCAACGGTGTAAACCAAAACTTAGGGTTTATTGACGAAGTTGGTAGCTGGCCTTGCGGGAAGTCAGTGCCGCTCCAATCGCGTCTATGCAACTAAGCGCTTACGACTTCCTGGGTAGAGACGGCACGCGGGATGGACGCAACCACCAACGACTATACCAAATTGCGCGACCGCCGCGAAGTGCGCAACCGTGCCCGCGACGGCGTGCGCGAAACCCGTCAAAAGCTTGCCAACACCAACGGTATTAAACCCGAATTCGAATACGAACTGCTCATCATGTTCGTGCGCAACGAGCAGAGCGCAGCCGCAACGATTTGGGCCATGGCCGCGCTGTTCGCTATTGCATCCATGTTCTGGGCCCCGAAATTACAAGGCTGCGCGTGGCTCCTTGCAGTGATTGGTGCCAAGGTTCTTTTGCTGTTGCTTGGCAGCCGGTTCCGCGCTCTGCCTCGCGACGAGGTGGATGTTGCGGCCTGGCGCAAGAACTTCGTACGCGTTGAATTGCTAAATGGCCTGATATGGGCGGGCTTTGCGCTCGTGGGTGTTGGTTCGGCGGCCACCACGAATATGGCAATGTTCTCGTCGCACGTCTTTATCTTCGCGACACTGATCGTGCTGCTGGCGATCCGCATGACGTTTGCCTCACCCGTTATCTCGATCCTTTATGCCGGTACAGTTCCCATGACCGTCGCGGTTGTCGGGCGGCTGTTGATGTTGCAGGACCCTTTCTACTACGCGCTCGCCTCGATGGCGATCGGCGTGCACGTTTACTTCGTGTTTCTTGCCAAGGGGCTCAACTCGACGGCAGTGGCCATGCTGGAATTCCGCCAGCAAAAAGATGCATTGATCGCTGAACTGGCGGAAGCAAAATTGGTTTCAGACGAGGCCCGCCGCCGCGCTGAAACAGCAAACAAAGCCAAGTCGCGCTTTCTGGCGACGATGAGCCACGAATTGAGAACGCCGCTCAACGCCATCATGGGCTTTTCTGAAGTGATGAAGTCGGAGGTCATGGGGCCGCTGCAAAACCCGACTTACCGCGAGTATGCAGGCAACATTCACGAAAGTGGCCGCCACCTGCTGCATCTCATTAACGAGATTCTCGACCTTTCGCGCATTGAAGCCGGCCGTTACGAGCTGCATGAAGAGCCCGTGCGCCTGTCGGATGTCGCCGAGGATAGCCAGCGGTTGTTGCGCCTCAAGGCCAACAGCAAGGGCCTCGAACTGATCGAAAACTTCGAGCCGGATTTGCCGCAAGTCTGGGTTGATCAGCGGGCAATCCGCCAGATCTGTCTCAATCTTCTATCAAACGCGCTGAAGTTCACGCCGAAGGGCGGTCGCATCACCATTACAGTCGAAGCCACTGAGGACGGCGGGCAGTTGATTTCGGTGCGAGATACCGGTCCAGGTATTCCAGCCGAAGAAATTCCACGCGTTTTGCAGGCCTTCGGTCAGGGATCGCTGGCTCACGAAACCGCTGAAGGCGGAACGGGCCTCGGCCTGCCGATTGTGCAGAATTTGATTGAACTGCATGGGGGCACGTTCGAACTGCTGTCGGAATTGCGTAAGGGCACGGAGGCCATTGTCCGCCTGCCGAAGACGCGCGTGTTGAACAAGATGGCACCGCTCCAGTCACCTGGCAAAGAGCGTCACCGGCAGACCGAAACGGCGTTGGTTTCTGCGCGCCAGCCGCGCCTGCGCCACGTGGGCGCAAATCGCGTTTCGGCTTGAGTCTTTTGTACTTTTTGGCAGTCGATTGAGCCTTGCCTGGCGACGGGCCGCATTGTGTTTGCCTGCACAGCGCCTTACTTAGCGGTGATTGTCATAAATCAATACCTTGCCGCAGAAAGCCAAATGGAAAGCCCTTGCATCAAAGTCTGTGTCATCGACCCGGCGAGCGGGTTTTGCGAGGGCTGCGCGCGCACACTCAAGGAAATTGCTCAATGGGGGGCTTACTCACCACAGGTGCGCCAACTCGTCATGAGTGAACTCGATGGCCGCAAGGCGCGGCTGAAGCCGTCACCTGCAAGTTCAGTGAGGTAGTCAATGCTCGGCTGGCTGTTAGCGGTGCTCGCCGGACTTGTGCTGCTCTTTTGGCAGTTGGGTGGCGGTGATGGGATCGACGATCCCGGCCAAAAGGCCGGGTTCTTGGTCTATGCAGCAGCGCTCGGCGCAATCGCAGTGCTCTACATTGCATCGATTTCGAGCGACTACCGCGGCCGTTGGCGTCAAGCGATGCGCCATGCCGCGATCTGGTCGGCGCTCGGTCTCGGTCTGATCACTGCCTACACCTACCGCGATGAAGCCCGGATGATGACATCACGGATTGCGTCAGAGGTACTGCCGCCGGGCCTAGCCGTGAGCACGGGCACCACTCAGGCAGGTGAACGTGCCGTTCGTCTGCGCAAGCGTCCGGATGGTCATTTCATTGCCAAAGCCGATGTCCAAGGCGTTACACTTGGCTTTCTCGTCGATACTGGCGCTTCTGCCGTAGTGTTGAAACCAGCCGACGCCGAAAAGGCCGGCATTGATATCGGCGCGCTTGTGTTTACCGTTGCAGTGGAAACCGCTAATGGCACCACATATGCCGCTCCTGTTCGATTGCGGTCGATCGACATTGGACCGATCCAATTGAGGGATGTAGAGGCGTTGGTCGCTAAGCCGGGAAACCTTAAGGAAAACTTGCTCGGTATGAGTTTCTTAAAGCGTTTGCGCTCTTATGAAGTCTCTGGAGATTTCCTTACATTGCGCGGCTGATGCTCCGGATTTTTCCCGGCCGGCGCGGAGACCGATTAAGAGGCCTGTTCCATGTCGTATTCCTCTGGCACCCGGACGCTGCTGGGTGAAATTGCAGGTTGGGGCATGACTATGTGCCTGATCGCTGGGGCAGTCATAAACTACGACGAATTGAGGCACGCTGCCGGTTTGATGATGGGCATTCCCAGCACTCTAGATGGCAGCTCGTCCGACGCAGACGCGGCAATGCAGGTAGGTGAGCCGTCGCGCCGCGGATATTCGGTTGAGCTCGATGCGAGCGAGAACGGGCACTATCACGCCGATGCGGACATCAACGGCCGGCCGGTTCATGTCATGGTCGATACAGGCGCGACAATGGTAGCGCTCACATATGAAGACGCTGAAAGCGCAGGCATCTTTCTCAAAGAAAGCGACTTCAGCCAGAAGGCGAGTACGGCCAATGGAATGTCACGTATCGCGCCGGTCACGATTGATCGTCTCAGCATCGGCGATATCACCGTCCGCAATGTCAGAGCGGCGGTTGCCGAGCGCGGACGCCTGCAAGTGACGCTGCTGGGGATGAGCTTCTTGTCGCGGCTGGAGCGTGTCGACATGCGGTCCGGAAAACTTCTGCTTCAGGACTAACAATCGCCTCACTCAGCCCGCACCTGCTGGAGCTGCTGCGCCGCAAGCGTGCCGGATAGCGCCCCACGTCACCCTTCTTCCTCATTCCCGAAAGCCAAGGATTTAAACCATGCCGACGAAGCCGCGCGCCGACCTGACGCCAAACACCGCAGACTTCGAGCGCTTTGCACTCGTCAAGCCGACTGGGTTTCGCGAATACGATGCGCGCTGGCTGTTTCCCGAAGAAATCAATCTGATGGGGCTGAATGCCGTCGGCATGGGCATGGCTAAAGTATTCGACGCGCGTGGCGTCAAAAAGCGCATTGTGACGGGTCATGATTACCGCTGGTATTCGGGCTCTGTGAAGCAAGCCTTGATGACCGGGCTTCTGGCAGGCGGGTTCGAAGTGTACGATATCGGGCTGGCTCTCTCGCCCATGGCCTACTTCGCGCAGTTTGATCTCGACGTTGAAGGCGTCGCCATGGTCACCGCTTCGCACAACGACAACGGCTGGACCGGCATCAAGATGGGGCTGAGCCGGCCGCTGACATTCGGCCCGGATGAAATGACCCAACTGAAAGAGATTGTGCTGTCGGGCGCGGCCGAGCCGCAACCGGGCGGGCGCTACATTTTCGTGCCGGACATGGGCGAGCGCTACATGAAGGCGCTGACGGAGCGCCCAAAGATCGGCCGCAAGCTGAAAGTGGTCGCGGCTTGCGGCAACGGCACGGCAGGAGCGTTCGCGCCGCAAGTTCTGGAAGCCATTGGCTGCGAAGTGGTGCCGCTAGATTGCGAACTCGATCATTCGTTCCCGCGCTACAACCCAAATCCAGAAGACATGAAGATGCTGCACGCCATGGCGGAAGCAGTGGTGAAGCACGGGGCCGACGTAGGTCTCGGCTTTGACGGTGATGGCGATCGTTGTGGTGTTGTGGACAACGAGGGCCATGAGATTTTCGCAGATACCGTCGGCGTGATGCTGGCGCGCGATATTTCAGCGCGTCATCCGAATGCAATCTTTGTTGCGGACGTCAAATCAACCGGCCTGTTCATGACCGATCCGGTATTGGCCGCCAACGGTGCCAAGGCGCTATACTGGAAGACCGGCCACTCGTACATGAAGCGCTATACCTTCGAGCAAAAGGCGCTCGTGGGTTTCGAAAAGAGCGGTCACTTCTTCTTCCAGCCGCCACTCGGCCGCGGCTACGACGATGGGCTCGTTGCTGCATTGGCCGTTTGCGATATGCTTGATCGTGCACCCGGCAAAACCATGGCCGATCTCAAGCGCGAATTGCCCAAGACCTACCAGTCACCTACCATGTCTCCGCACTGTGCCGATGAAGTGAAATATGGCGTCGTTGATCAGATCGTGGCGCAGTATGAGGCGCTCGCCAAAAGTGGCAGCACCATTGCCGGCCAGACTATTCGTGATCTCGTGACAGTCAACGGCGTGCGCGTGACGCTGGCCGATGGAACATGGGGCTTGGTGCGCGCCTCGTCCAACAAACCCGAACTCGTCATTGTGGTGGAAAGCCCGGTGTCTGAAGCCAACAAGATTGCCATCTTCCGTGACATCGAGGCCCGGCTCGCGAAGTTCCCCGAGGTGGGTGAGTACAATCAGAAGATTTGAGCGGGCAGTGGTGAAGGTCTCTGACCTCCGGCCAGACACACTTCTGGGCACTCCATCCGTAAGGATGACGAAGCACTGACAATCGTGCTCTAAATGTCGCTGTCGACTCGAGGGCGGGGGGCTTGAATGGCAGAGCAGACGATTGCTCCGGGGCGCTGGTACACGCATCTCTACGTGCAGGTCCTTGTTGCGATCGCTGTTGGCGTTGCGCTTGGGCATTTTTATCCTGACCTCGGCCAACAGATGAAGCCACTGGGAGATGGCTTCATCCGCCTCATCAAAATGCTCATCGCGCCAATCATCTTTTGCACCGTCGTCACCGGCATTGCCGGCATGCGCGACCTGAAACAAGTCGGCCGTGTTGGCGTCAAGGCGCTTATTTATTTTGAGATTGTCACCACACTGGCTTTGATCATCGGCTTGCTGGTGGTCAATTTTGTGCAGCCGGGCGCCGGCATGAACATCGACGCCAGCACGCTCGATACCAAAGATATTGCGTCCTACGTCACCAAGGCCAAAGAGCAAAGCACGGTTGAGTTTCTGCTCAACATCGTTCCCACGACGCTGGTCGGCGCGTTTGCCGAGGGCAACATTCTGCAAGTGCTGCTGATCGCGCTTCTCTTTGCGTTTGCGCTTCAGGCCATGGGCGAACGCGGACGCGGGCTCCTCGATCTTATAGAGCAGGTGTCGAAGGTCATGTTCGGCATCGTTGCCATCATCATGAAGGTGGCGCCCATCGGGGCATTTGGTGCGATGGCGTTTACGATCGGCAAATATGGCTTTGGCACGCTCTTCGCGCTCGGCAAATTAATGGCCTCGTTCTACGTGACGTGCCTGGTGTTTGTTTTCGTCGTGCTGGGCACAATCGCATGGCTCAACGGCTTTTCGATTTTCTGGTTCATTCGCTACATCCGCGAGGAACTGCTGATTGTGTTGGGCACGTCGTCTTCGGAGTCCGTTTTACCGCGTATGATGGACAAGCTGGAGCGTCTCGGTTGTGAAAAGCAGGTCGTAGGCCTCGTTGTGCCGACAGGTTATTCGTTCAATCTCGATGGCACATGCATTTACCTGACGATGGCGGCCATATTTCTCGCCCAGGCTACCAACACGGAACTGTCCTGGGCGCAAGAACTTGGCATCCTCGGCGTGCTGCTGCTGACCTCGAAAGGGGCGGCCGGCGTGACAGGGTCGGGTTTCATCGTGCTGGCCGCCACACTGGGTTCCGTAGGCACCATTCCGGTCGCATCCATTGCGTTGATCCTCGGCGTTGATCGCTTCATGTCCGAAGCACGCGCGCTCACGAATCTTGTCGGGAATGGCGTTGCGACCATTGTGGTTTCAAACTGGGAAGGCGCGCTTGATCACCGCCGAATGGCGCAAGAATTGGAGTGCGGCGCGGGCGCAGAATTGCAAACTCGAAGTTAGCCAGGCAAGCCTGGGCTCCTTGTTACACAACGGTCAATGCTGGCGCACGCGCCAATGAGCTGCAAACTGCACACCGAGCGTCGCAATGACAATAAGTGCTGCGCCAATCCAATTGATGAGATGAAGCCGTTCGCCCAAAAACACCGCGCCACCCAATGCCGCAAAGAGGTTTTCGGTCGAGAGGATAATGGCGGCTTCGGCTGGCGGGGCATGGCGCATAGAGATGATCATTAGCGTAAACATAAGTGCGCCCGCCAGAATCCCAACATAGACGATCTCCAGCCAAGCGCTTTGCAGTGCAACGAGGGACACTGTTTCCGCGGCTCCGGCCCAAACAACGCTGACCGCCGTGACCAGCCAGAACTGCAAGCAGGTGAAGAGCACTGGACGGTCAAAAATTGCGGCTTTGCCCGTTACGACAACGTGCACCGCCCAAACGACGGCACTTGCCGCAATCAAACGGTCGCCCGCCGATAATGTACTCAGGTCTCCTCCGCCTAGAAGCCACGTTCCCGCAAACGACAACGCCGCTGCAGGCCAAACAACGGCGGCGGGTGCTTTGCGTGTCGTAATCCAAGCGATGAAGGGCACGCAGACAACGTAAAGCGCGGTGAGAAAGCCAGCGTTGGTGACAGAGGCTGTCACAAGCCCATATTGTTGCAGGGCCTCGCCGCCGAATAGGGCCGAACTCCCCAGGGCCGTCAGCCGCCAGAAATCAAGCGAGATCGGCTTGACGTGCGCGCGGCTCTCCTGAACGGCCAGAGGCACCAGCGCGAGAGCGCTGACCAACGATCGTGCAGCAATGAACGTCATCGGTCCGATGGCGTCCATGGCTGTCTTTTGAAACACAAAACCCAATCCCCAGATGACCGCCACCAGCAGCAAGAGCAAATCGGCTTGCAGACGTGTCATGAAAGGGGTGACCTGAAAGGTGAACGCCAAATCTTTCTCAAAGCAAACTCCACAGGAACCGCGCCACCACGCACGAGAGAAACGCGGCGAAGGCGAGTTCCAGTTTTCGCTTGTCGATGCCGTGAGCCATGCGTACGCCATAGGGCGCCGCAAACACGCTGAGCGTCATGATAAGCAAGGCACCAAGGTTGACGTATCCGAGCGAGTACGGCGGTAAGCCCGTTGCACCCCAGCCCGACCAGATATAGCCGATGATGCCCGGTACTGCGATGATGGGACCGATGCCGGTCGCCGTGGCGACCGATTGAAGGAGCGGTTTGCCGTGCAGTGTCAGCAGCGGCACCGTGAACGTCGC
>JANNXL010000417.1:0-3539 GCA_031409575.1 Hyphomicrobium sp. | reverse complement strand
GGTTCGTGAAATCGGCCAAAACATTTGCCCATTTTGATCTTTATGGCTGGCGCACGGCGGCGCGGCCGCTGGGTCCCAAGGGCGGCGATCCGCAAACCGCGCGCGCCGTATTCGAAGTGTTGAAAAAGGAGTGCCAGGGCGCGTGACTTCTGAGCGAACAACAGGCGAGAAAAAATCTGGTGCGCGCAAAGCTGCCGCACCTTCGCTCAGGGCACCTCCGCCTGATCCGCGCCGCAACGCCTATCGCGACGATCTGGCTGATCAGCGTTTGCAGGGGATTGTTTTGGCGGCTCACTTTGCGCCTGGTGTGATCCGCCAAGTGACGCGGCCGGCCATACCGATGCGTCGCATGCCCGATTTCAGTATGGGCCTTGATACCGAACTGCTGTTTGGCGAGACCGTCACACTCTATGATGTTGACGAAGGCTGGGCGTGGGTCCAGGCGCAACGCGACGGCTATGTAGGCTACATTCCCGCTGATGCGCTGACGGCAGATATCGCGCCAGTAACGCATCGCGTGCAGTCACCTGGCACGTTCGTCTATCCTGCTCCCGACATGAAAACACCACCGATGATGCACTTGAGTCTCAATTCGCAATTGAGCCTTGCAGAAACCGGCGAGAAATTCTGCCGCCTCGCAAGCGGCGGTTTCGTCGTCACGCGCCACGTCGCGGCACGAGACCGCTTCGCCCGCGACTTTGTAGACATTGCCGAGCAGCTCATCGGCACGCCGTATCTATGGGGCGGGCGCACACGCGTTGGGCTTGATTGTTCGGGCCTTGTGCAGCTGTCGCTCGAAGCGGCCGGCATCCCCGCACCGCGTGACAGCGATATGCAGCAAAGCGAATTGGGGGAGGTCGTTCCTGTTCCTGGCGACCTCGAAGGTCTTCAGCGCGGCGATTTGGCATTCTGGAAGGGTCACGTCGGCATCATGACAGATGGCATCATGCTGCTTCACGCCAACGCGCATCACATGGCCGTGGTGATGGAGACACTCCCTGAGGCAGTGGACCGGATCAAGAAATCCGGATCAGAGATTACCGCTATCAAGCGAATGTCAAAGGCGCGAGCGTAGCCGTATTCTAGCGGCGGTATGGCAGGAAATGCCGGTCTTCCCAGCGTAACGCATCCTCTAGCCCGCGCACGGCACTGAGCCCCGAACCGTCTTGCCAGATTTTTCCTGTACCGAGTGTAACCAGCGTTTCGCGCGCTATTCGGGATCCTGTCGTCACGCGATACCAGGTTCGCTCAACTATGCGTCCCGCCGTAATTGCCTCGATCAGCGGCACGAACATATCGAGCGACGCGATCTCGCGATCTTCGTAAGTTTCGGTCCCGATCATCACGTCGTAGCGCTGCGTGCTGTGCAGAATGAGTTCGATTGGGCAGGCACCCGCTGTGCGCGCCACCATCGACAATTTCCAATAGCCCGTATCGGATTCCTCTTCCGAATGAGCAACATCGGCAACGGACGGCACGAAATAGCGCAGGCTCTCGATGGTTGCCAGCAGGCGGGAGCGATAGACGTCATCGGAAAGCATGCGGGCCTGCAGAATGCGAAAGCGTAAGGTTCTCTACGTGCCGCCATTCGCCGCTGAAATCAAGGACAACTCAATCTTCATGCGGAGAGCTTGGTGGTGAACGCCTCATCCATCGCCATGGCACGCTGCAGGGCTGGGCGCTGCGTCAAGCGTTCAACGTAGCTGGCGAATTCGGGCCGCTCAGGCAGTAGCTTGAACATCAGCATCCAGCGGACACCGGACCCGATAACCACATCTGCCGCTGAGAACCTCTCGCCTAAGATGTAGGGGCCTTTCGCCAGCGCGCCTGCGAGCGCTTCGATCGTGGTGTCTGTGTCACCGTAGGGCAGCATGGACGGATTTCCGCCTTCGCGCTTCATGGCCCGGTCAATCAAGGCGGGCTCGACACACGATGCGTTAAATACGAGCCAGCGCAGGTAGGTTCCGCGCGCGGTGTCGGTGGCGTCAGGCGCAAGTTTGGCATCAGGCAGAGCGTCGGCCAAATAAATCGCGATGGCCGGCGACTCCGTAACCGGCACACCGCCGTGGGTGATGGCCGGCACTTTGCCCATTGGATTGATTTTCAAATACCACGGCTCTTTGTGTTCGGCCTTTTTCAAATTGAGCAAGCGCGTTTCGCGCTTGGCGCCGAGCTCTTCCAACAGCCACAGGATCGACGACGAGCGGGTCTGCGGGGCGTGATAGTGAATAAGTTCCGGCATCGGGTGTACCTCAGCTGCCAACTTGAGCTTTGTGCGCAACTTTAAGATCGAAGGCCGCTGCCATGAGGGCGCGCGTATAGTTTTCCTTTGGCGCTTTGAAGATTTCTTCTGCGGGGCCTTCCTCAACGACCTTGCCGTTCTTCATCACGATCACGTAGTTGCACAGCGCACGCACCACCTTCAGATCGTGCGAAATAAACAGATACGCTAGCTTGTGCCGCTCTTGCAGTTCGCGCAGCAGATCGACGATTTGCGCCTGAACGCTCATATCGAGCGCGCTCGTCGGCTCGTCGAGCATGACGAATTTCGGCTCTAGAACCATGGCGCGCGCAATCGCAATGCGCTGACGCTGGCCACCGGAAAACTCGTGCGGATAGCGATCAAGTGTCGAGGGATCGAGCCCCACCTCCGTGAGCGATTGCGCCACCCGCGTACGCCGGGCCTCGTACGTCATTTCTGGCTGCTGAATGAGCAGCCCTTCTTCGATGATCTCAAACACCGAAAGCCGCGGCGACAGCGAGCCGTAAGGGTCTTGGAATACGACCTGCATTTCTTTGCGCAGCGGCCGCATTTCCTTTGACGAGTAGCCGTCAATGCGACGGCCTACGTAGGCAATGGGCCCTTCCGATGAGATCAGCCGCAACAGGGCAAGACCAAGTGTGGTTTTGCCCGAACCCGACTCACCCACCACGCCCAGCGTCTGCCCGCTGCGCAACTTCAAACTCAACCCATCGACAGCCTTCACGTGGTCAACCGTCTTGCGCAGCAGGCCGCGCTTGATCGGGAACCAGACTTTGAGATTGTCCGTTTGGACGACAACCGGAGCTCCGGCATCGAACGACGGCGGCTTGCCTTTCGGTTCAGCCGCGAGCAGGTGCTTGGTATAGGCGTGCTGCGGCGAGGTGAAGATCGCCTCGGAGAGGCCCTCTTCAACAATCAGCCCGTGCTGCATGACATAGACACGCTCGGCCATGCGCCGCACGATGCCCAAATCATGGGTGATCAGCAGCATCGCCATCCCCATTTCCTTCTGAAGGCTTTTCAGAAGTTCGAGGATTTGTGCCTGAATGGTCACGTCCAGTGCGGTCGTTGGTTCGTCGGCGATCAAGAGATCCGGCTCGTTTGCCAGCGCCATCGCAATCATCACACGTTGACGCTGCCCCCCCGACAGTTGATGCGGATAGGATGCAAGCCGGCCTTCGGGATTAGGAATGCCAACCTTGTGCAGCAATTCGAGCACGCGCTTGCGCGCCGCCTGTTCATCCATGCCGCGATGGACGCGCAGCACCTCGCCCAC
>JANNXL010000416.1:0-18541 GCA_031409575.1 Hyphomicrobium sp. | reverse complement strand
AACACAAAGCCTGCTTTGATTCAAATCGGGTAGTGGAGAGAGCGCCAAGCGCCGTCCGGTAATTCCCTGATGCGTCAGGGTATTGCCTGACAGGACTACAGCCAGCCCCTGGCTAGGGCATACCGGACAAGTTCCACCCGCGATTGAAAGCCGAGTTTTTCCATGGCCCTGGCTTTGTAAGTTTCAACCGTTTTCACGCCAATTTCGAGTTCTGTAGCGACGGCCTTATTGCTGTGGCCTGCCGCTGTAAGCTTAAGGACGTCGATTTCCCTTTCGCTGAGTTCTGCGACTGAGCCGGCCGGGCGCTCAGATGCGCCCTGGTGACTGGAGCGAACAACTTTGCCGGCAATCGACGGATCGAGATAAATGCCGCCAGCTGCGACGATGTGAATGGCTCGGATGAGTTCATCCGTTGCTGAGCGTTTGACGACATAACCGACGACACCAACTTCGAGCAGTTGGCGCAAGTAGCCGCGATCTTCGTGGACCGTAAGTGCAACGAGTTTGCAGTTGGGACACGCCAAGCGGAGTTGCTCGGCCAATTTGATGCCGCTCAGGCCAGGCATAGAAATGTCCAGTACGGCGATGTCGGGATTGAGCTCGGTAGCAATCCTTAGGGCCAACCGGCCGTCACGCGCCTCGCCGACGACTTCCAAATTCTCGTCGGTCACGATCAAGGCCTTGATACCTGCAAGAACAATAGGATGGTCGTCAGCGAGAAAAACACGAAGCTTTGGCGCGTTCATGGCTGGCACCCTCAGATCGAAACATGGATGATAAGAGTGGTTCCCTGCCCTGGCGCTGTTTCAACCTCGAGTGACCCGCCAACCACGGAGAGACGCTCGCGGATTCCGAGCAAGCCCAAACGCATCGTCTGCGCTGCGGAGTGCTCGAGTTCCTCCCAGTGAAAGCCCTTTCCATCGTCTTCTATGATAAGCCGGGCCTCCTCAGCGGTGGCTTCAAGGATGATGCCGACTTTTGTGGCGTCGGCGTGCTTGACGACGTTCGTGACGGCCTCTTGAAGTATCCGATAGAGCGCCGTTTCAATGGCTGGCGGCAAGCGCCGGTCGCTGAGCGTTAAATGCAGGTCAAACTTTAGTTTTGACGATTCGCTCCATTCCTCGAGAAATTGCTGCACAGCGGTCTGCAAACCCAGGTCGTCCAAAGCGGTCGGCCGGATTTCCCAGGCAAGGCGGTTTACTTCTTGGCCGACGTCGGCCGTCAACGCCTTTAGCTTGGCGACGCGGTGTTGTATCTCGCCGCTCGCTTCGGCGTGCCGGCCGATGCCATCAAGATCGAGTTGCATCACTGTGAGGTATTGGCCAAGGCTGTCATGGAGTTCGCGGGCGATGCGCCGCCGATCCGCTTCCTGTTCAAGAACTGTGCTACGCAGAACCATCGATAATTGGGCCTCGACGGCTGCTCTGCGCTCTCCCTCTCGTTTGAGTTCATCGGCAGTCGCCTCCCATAGCTTGATCCGCTGGTCAAGCTCGGCCATCAAGGCTTCTTGACGGATGCGAGCCTTCTCACGCTCCCGCGCCACTTGATCTATGCGTCGCAAGACCACCTCCAAAAGCGAGACGCGCAAGGCCTGCGCAGTATCAACATCGGCGCCGCCCCACGGTATGGACTGCATTCTCACCTCGTTCCGCCATGCGTCGAAGCTCTTGCGCGGAGAAAGCCGCAGGCCGGCCTGTCCGGGCTCAGCTGCCTTGTCGGGATTTCCTGCCCAAGTCACGCTACGGACGAGTTCCGAGCGAAACCAGAGCACGTAGTCGCGTGGTGACTTCGAGATCGACAGCGCGAGTAAGCCGCTCGCCACATCTGCAAACGCCCGGGCCGGAGGATACAGAGATGACAAATGGCTGGTTTGAAAGACACCTTCCGACACAGTGTCATTGAGCCATGCGACGAGCTTGGCCACATCTTTCTTGCTCGGAGTCGTTCCTAGTCCCAAAAAGCGATCATCCAGCCACACACCCACGCCGTCCGACGGGATATAGTCCATGAGGTTTGGATGCGAGCGAGTCAGTTCTTTTGCCAAATCGGATTTTTCCGATAAGCGCGAGACGAGAGTGTCGTGAACGCCCTTGCGCTGCAGGCGAAACTGAAACTCCTCGGCAGAAATTTTCGTCTCCAATAGAAACGAAGCCATTTGACTGAAAAGTTCAAACCCGACGCGCAAGCGATGAGGCAAATATCGCGGTTGCTCATTGTGGCATGCGATCAGCCCCCACAGCTTCCCGCCTACAATGATCGACAACGACATCGACGCGGTAACGCCCATGTTCGCCAGATACTCGAGATGAATTGGAGAAACGCTCCTGAGCATGCTTTGGCTGAGATCAATCGGACGTTGGGGTGCCATGCTCCAGCGGACGAGCGGAGCGGGAGTGTAACGCGCGGTGGGAATAAGGCGGACCAAGTTGCGCTGGTAGAGTTCCCTCGCTTGCTTTGGGATGTCGGATGCTGGGTAGTGCAGCCCGAGATATGAAGGAAGGTCATCGCGCCGCGCTTCAGCCTCCACAACGCCGGCGCCGTCGGGAAGGAATCGATAGACCATGACTCGATCAAAGCCAGAGACCGCACGAACTTCCTCAACGACCATGCGGCAAAATTCATCCACCGAGCCGGCAGGCTGAATCTTGCGGATCATGTTCTGCACGACGGCTAGAAAGTCACCAGAACCGGCATCGGCCTGATGTTCAAGCTCAAGGATTAAGACGCCGGAACTTCGATGCACGGTTACATCGATGAGCCGTCCCGCCCCATTGTTCCTGAAGCTGAAGGCGTGCAGCGGGCGGATCATGGTCCCAGTGTTGTCAATCAGATCTCGTAGCCGCGAAATCTGATCGGGCGCAAATACGTTCATGAGTTGCGCACCCAAGAGCTCACTGAGCGGAATCGCTAGCAGCCCGCCGGTATCGCCGCCGGCCTGGAGAACGCGCAAGTCCCCGGGGTCAACGGCCAGCAGGGCGCCGTGCGGCTGGACGGAGCCAGGGATATGGATCGGTTCGCGATCGCAATTCGATAAGTCCGCTTTTCCGAAGGCTGGATCGTCTCCTGTCTTCGGCGTGCTCTGTTTGGGCGCTTTGGTCATCATCCGGCCTTCGCTGCAGGCCGCGACGTTTGAAAGCCCGGGGGCGCCAACCCGGCCGCAGTCTCAAACCAAACTTGCAGAGCGCAGAATGTTTCGATTGCTGCGCGCTCGATAGCATCCCTCGCGTCACCGCAGAAGCCTGCCTGTTCGAGGGCTGCAATATATTTCCGCCACATAGGGCCGACCGCCAAGCCATAGCTCGCGAAAAAACGACCTGCGAATGTATCGTTCACTCCAAGTTGAGGCCCGACATGGCGGATGATCAATTGCCCTCCAAGAGTTGCTCCCTCAAGTACATAGAGCACACCTAGGCCCGTTGTGGCTGAGGTGAGAGCCGGGATGTGCGAACACACAGGCAGCTTGTTGATTTCGTGCGGGTCACGACCAAGATCCACAAGGTCCGCGAATAGCCAATCCGACTTGCGTCGCGCAGCCAGTTCGATGTCGTGCGCCCGCCAGTCCAGACGAGCCAGAGCTAGCTCAAGGGGATGGTAGAAACCCCACAGCGTTTCCAACAGCCTCCGGTACTCGCAACGGGACGGTATGGTCTCATGAATGGCCAGATAGTGCTCGACCCGATCATGGTGGGGGCGCGTCGCCTCGCGCAATTGAAAGCGCAGGGACATCGGAGACGATTTTAGTGCCATGTTCATGAGCAGCGTCTTATCCGCATTTGTTCGCACCGCATCATGACTCCGAAGTCAGGCTCGCGGTAGGCTTTTGCGAAGCCCGCCTTGGTTGGCGGCGTTCTCGTGACGATTCCCGGAGTGTGCGGTGCAACATTGAAGCCAATAAATAATCTTGGACGTGAGCCGAACTCCCGGGATCGTCTCACTCGTCTGAAAGTAAAGGGACTTCCAAAAAAATGGAGTGACAACTGTTGGGATTGCTGAAATACGCGACCGCACGTGATCTGCTCGCGGCAGGGCTCGGGACGCTTCATCGTCAGATTGCAGTTCTGTACCGCGTTCAAGCGCATGAGATGATCCTCGGGGTGAGCACCATCTGCGTTGCAGTAGCGTTCGGCTACAGCGCCTTTTTGAAGGGCTAGTATTTTAAGTCACTATGCACTTAGACTAAGCAGCCGCACAATCGAAGTCAAAACAAGAAACTTGCCTTAGAATATCGGGGGGGGGCACGGCCAGTGGGCAAGAAATTGTTAGGTCAGACTACTGCTGACGAAAGTTTCGATGGTTGGATGGCACCGCCAGAGCTGCACAGTCAGTTGCAATCAACGACGATCCCACCGCAGTGCACGTTCGACAATGACCATACGATTCTAGCCCGCATTATCGAGACCAATATCATTCCGCGTTTGCTTCGCACCAAAAAGCGGGAACTCGCAATAGCGCCGCCGTTGGCGCAGCTGACGGTGAACCGGTTCGCAGGCCATATTGTCGAATTTTCAGAACTCGTCATCAATCGCGATGCGGGCGCATCAATTGCCTATCTCCGGAACATGCGGCACGAGGGCGTTTCCGTTGAAGTCCTGTTCCAGGATTTACTCGCCCCAACAGCCCGGTATCTTGGCGAATTGTGGGACGAGGACGTCAACGACATCATCGACGTAACACGCGGCCTTGGACACTTGCAGAAAATCGTTCATGTATTTAGCTCGGAGTTCTGCGAAGAAGGCCGGCAGCCAATTTCCAACCGGCGGGCACTTATGATGACGCTGCCAGGAGAACAGCATACCTTCGGGCTTGCTTTGATCAGCGAATATTTCAAGCGCGATGGATGGCGTGTCTGTGGTGGCCCGAGCCAGTCAGTCGATGACATCTTGAACCTCGTGCAAGACCAATGGTTCGAAATTGTCGGATTGTCGGCGAGTGTCATCCCTGACTCAAACAAGCTTGCGTCCGAAATCCAGCTAATTCGCAAATCTTCGTTCAATACTGACATCAGCATTCTTGTGGGAGGGCACGTTTTCTCGGAAAACCCTGGACTTGTGGAAGATGTGGGCGCTGACTCGACTGCCTTCGATGGACGGCAGGCTGTTCTTCAAGTTTCAAATCTTATCGGTACTCTGCAAGTCTAGACCCTGCTTTTAGGGACGAGGATAAAGATGGTCTCGGTCTCGCCGAGTGACCAATGCCATCAGGTCCAAATTTCCCTGAACCCGACGAACACGGCCCGATCTTCAAATTCCGGTGCTGAAGATTATGCGGTCGAACGTTAGAAATTCGAACAGACCATTCGGGGACTGAGATCGACCTGCTGCGGCCGGCACCGGAGGCTCATGCTTGCCTTGCCCCCTATTCCCAGTGAGGCCTTCAGCCAGGCGCGTCCGCACCTGATTGCTATGCTTCCGGGAGGGCGCAAATCGACAAGACTTTCGACGTGCTGTGCTTGTTCCCCTGGGAACAGATGCGTTGTCTTGATGACGGTAGGGTCCGCCGGCTTGTTGAATGGAACACCATACAATTATGAGAGGACCCGCGGGGGCTTGCCTCGACGACTGAATGCGGCTTCAGGGCCGCGGACCGGCACGGTCGCCCTCGCGTGGCCGGGTCTTTTTTCGCTGTTTCAAATCGAGTTCCCTGCGTAACAGCGGGGGCTGTCCCTTTGCGGCATTCTCTCCTCAACGCCAGCCAATGGAGAGACCCAAATGACCACGATCCGCGCCACCCTCGCAGCAGCCCTCGCCCTCACAACTCTCGCAGTCTCGTCAAACAGCGCAAGCGCCCTGAGCCTCGGCGTCAAGATGGCCTGCGCCAGCGACTACTACGCTCACTGCAGCCAGCACGCCGTCGGCAGCCCTGGCGTCCGTCAGTGCATGCGCGCCGTGGGTACGGGCCTCTCGAAGAGCTGCATTAACGCTCTCATCGCCGCCGGCGAAGTGCCGAAGTCGGTCGTCGAGAAGCAGGTCGCAGCGAAGTAAGACTGCTGGATGACCGCTATTGGCTGTGACATGGCTGAGGTCACAAAAAAGTCTGGCCAGAGTTTCCCCCGGCTAAGGTAGAGCATCGGTAGCCGAATCGAGCACCTCAGGCGTGCTCCTGCCCCGCAGCAGTCATAACTCAGCCGGCGCGCGCCGGCCGGCAGCCAGTTCCGGTGCTGTTCAGCGCCCAGATGTTTGGTGTTGCTGCCCGCAACGCACCATATCACGCCGGATATACTGGCCGCACTGGCACCGGTCTTTGACGACGATCCGGACAATTCCTTTTTGAACACCGGGAAATCCCGGACATGTCCATGATATTCCGGCAGCTCTCTCCCGGGTCACGCACAGCAAATCATATAGCTTCAAAGGATGGCTCGGGCACAGAACCACAACAGCGCCGGGCCGCAGGATAGGGGAGACTTCCATGGATCTTATTACGGCACTTGCACTTTGCATCGGTGTGCTCGGTGGTCTGGCGACTTTTGTCTTTCTTTCGCCCGTTGGATTAGGGTTGAGCATTTGGGCAGCGTTTATTGCCTGGGGAAGTTTCTATCATTGTGGCGGCAAGACCGCCGGTTTTCAGACGAGCGTGATTGGCAATCTCTGGGGCGCTCTGTGGGGTGCACTTACTTTGATAGCGGTCACGAAGACAGGTGTTGCTGACTCACTTGGATTGCCGGCATGGGCAGGCATATGCGTGGCTGTTGGCGTAGGTCTTATGATCCTTGGATCAAAAATGCCTCAGCTATCGTCAATACCGGCAGCGGTTTACGGCTATGCATCGGTCATCGCGCTTTCGCTTCTGACCAATACGGCCGGCTCCGTTGCTACGCCTGCTTGGGAGAATCCAGCGGTAAACGTCGCCATTTCCATGGTGATTGGCGGCTTACTCGGGCTTCTGTCCGAGCGTTTGGTCGGTATGGTCATGAAGCGCTAACGAAGCTTGCCGGCGGGAAGCTGACTTAGTCCCGCCGGCTGTTTCTTCGCCTGCATATGGGACTACCATTTCACCCAACGGCTTTCCCTTTGCCTGGAAGATATTTTGGTTTCAGGTCACATCGTTTTCCTACGGCCGTAACACCATCAGCAAATCCTTGGCGCTGATCTGGCTCCCGATGCCAACCAGAATTTCAGCAACCTTGCCATCGCGCAACGCGTGAATTGTCGTCTCCATTTTCATGGCTTCGATGGTCAACAGCACATCACCGGCTTTAACAGCCTGACCTACTTCAACTGCGATCGAGGACACCGCTCCAGGCATGGGGGCTGGCACGTGATCACCGTTGCCGTCCTCAGCTGCGCGGCGCAGCTCGGATGACGCAGCCGCGAGCCGGTTCGGCACGATCGCGACGCGCGGCTGGCCATTGAGTTCAAAGAACACTTCGACTTGTCCGTCTGCGCGCGTCTCGCCCACCGCTGTCAACTGAATGACGATGGCTTTGCCGCGTTCGATTTCAACCGTGATCTCTTGAGATGGCTTCATTCCATAAAAGAACACAGGCGTTGGCAGAACCGAAACCGGGCCGTACTTCGCCTGGACGGCTGCGAACTCGGTAAAGACCTTCGAATACATGAGATAAGATGCAAACTCGTAATCATCTACGGGGCGTCCACACACCTGTTCGGCTTCAGCACGCTCAGCGACAAGATCGGCGTCGGGCAGCAAGGTGCCGGGCCGGACGGAAATGGGTGTCTCGCCTTTGAGCACCTTTTGAACCAGGGCTTTGGGCCACCCGCCCGGCGGCTGACCCAAATCGCCGCGCAGCATCTCGACGACAGATGTCGGAAAATTCACATCATGGCTTGGATCGATCACCTCGCTCGCTGAAAGATCCTGCGCCACCATCATCAAAGCCATGTCGCCAACGACCTTCGAAGACGGAGTCACTTTAATGATATCGCCGAACAGGTCATTGGCCGCACGATAAGCTTGAGCCACCTCGTTCCAGCGTGTGTCGTAGCCCAGGGATCGCGCTTGCTCTTTCAGATTTGTGAATTGGCCACCCGGCATTTCGTGCAGATAGACTTCCGACGCGCCCGACATCTGACCGCTTTCGAAAGCGGCATAGTGCGAGCGCACACCTTCCCAGTAGGCATTGATGCGCCGTATGGCACCGGGTTCGAGGCCCGACTCCCGGTTGGACCGTGCTACCGCCTCCGCTATTGACCCGAGGCATGGCTGAGACGTACCGCCGCTCATGGTGTCCATGGCCGCATCGATGGCGTCGACGCCGGCATCGACCGCGGCAAGAACGGTGGCCGCTGAAATTCCAGTTGTGTCGTGGGTATGCAGATGAACAGGCAGGTTCGTCTCATCCTTTAACGCTTTGATGAGCGCGCGCGCTGCAGCTGGTTTCAGCAACCCCGCCATATCCTTGATGCCGAGAATATGGACGCCAGCTTTCTCCAGGTCCTTGGCGAGATCAACGTAATAACGCAGCGAGTACTTCGCCCGGTCCGGGTCGAGAATGTCGCCCGTATAGCAGATCGCACCTTCGGCAAGTTTTCCGCTTTCGCATACGGCATCAATCGACACCCGCATGTTTTCAACCCAGTTGAAACAGTCGAAAATGCGGAACAAATCCATGCCGGCGCCGGCCGCTTGACGCACAAAATACTGCACCACGTTGTCGGGATAGTTCGTGTAGCCGACGCCATTGGATCCACGCAGCAGCATCTGCGTTAAAATATTTGGCAGCCTTTCGCGAATGAGTGCCAAGCGTTCCCAAGGGTCTTCCCTCAAGTAACGCATAGCGACATCGAACGTCGCCCCGCCCCAGCACTCAAGCGACAAGAGCTGTGGCATGCCGCGCGCATAACTGTCGGCTGCAAGCGCAATATCGCGCGTGCGAATGCGCGTTGCCAGCAGAGACTGGTGCGCGTCGCGCATGGTTGTGTCGGTAATAAGGATGCGGTCTTGCTCTTTCATCCAGGCTGCAAAACCTTTGGCACCCCTCGTCTCTAAAATTTGCCGCGTACCGGGTTGCGGCTCGTGCTTGAAAATGGGAGCTTCAAGGGTGCGTGGCGTTGCTGCCGGGCGAACGCGGTCGCGTGTCTCGGGATGGCCGTTCACCGTGACATCGGCGATCCACAGCAAGAGCTTGGAGGCCCGGTCACGTCGCGCGGGAAAGTCGAACAGTTCCGGCGTCTCATCGATAAAGCGCGTCGTATAATCGTTGACGCGAAAACGCGGATGCGACACGACGTTGTGCAGAAACGCTAAGTTGGTCGCAACGCCGCGAATGCGGTACTCGCGCAGTGCCCGGTTCATCCGGTCAATGACCTCGTCGGTTGATGGAGCCCACGCCGTAAGCTTTTCGAGCAACGGGTCATAGTAGCGTGTCACCACAGCGCCGGAAAATGCGGTGCCTCCATCAATGCGGATGCCAAAGCCCATGGCACCGCGATAGGCGCTGATGCGGCCGAAATCGGGAATGAAATTATTCTCGGGGTTTTCCGTCGTGATGCGGCATTGGATGGCGTGGCCGTTAAGCCGTATTGCTTCCTGGCCCGGAATGCCCGTCTCCCAATGGCCGTCTGCATTTTTCTTGCCAATGCGGCCGCCTTCGAGGATCTTGATCTGTGCTTTGACAATATCAAGGCCAGTGACAACCTCCGTTACGGTATGCTCGACCTGAATGCGCGGATTGACTTCAATGAAGTAGAACGCGCCAGTATCGGTATCGAAGAGGAACTCGACAGTTCCAGCCCCGACATAACTCGTGGCGTGGCCGATCTTTAGTGCCGCGTCGCACAATTGCTGGCGCGTCGCTTCATCCAGATACGGAGCCGGTGCGCGCTCGACGAGTTTCTGATTGCGGCGCTGGATTGAGCAATCGCGCTCGAACAGGTGCACGAGATTGCCATGCTGATCGCCGAGAATTTGCACTTCGACATGGCGGGCATTGCGAATGAGCTTTTCAACGTAAACTTCGTCTTTGCCGAACGCCGCGCGCGCTTCCCGCCTTCCAATCATCACGGAATCGATGAGGCCGGCCTCACTTTCAATCACGCGCATGCCGCGCCCGCCGCCACCCCACGAGGCTTTGAGCATTACCGGATAACCGACTTTGGCGACCGCCTTCTTGATCTCCTCGGGAGCCTCGGGAAGTGGCGGGCTCGCCGGCATGACCGGCGCACCGCACGAAACGGCAAGATTGCGCGCGTCAACCTTGTTACCCAGCGTCCGCATGGTCTGCGGTGTTGGCCCGATAAAGATAATACCTGCCTGCTTGCAGGCGTCTGCAAACTCCGGACTTTCCGAGAGGAATCCGTATCCCGGGTGGATCGCGTCTGCCTTGGCGTCTTTTGCAACGCGCAGCACCTCATCGATCGAGAGATAGGCTTCGAGCGGGCCTTTGCCGCGGCCGACGATGAAGGCTTCATCGGCCTTGAAGCGATGCAACGACAGCCGGTCTTGCTCGGCGTAAATTGCGATGGTGCGGATGCCGAGTTCGGTTGCCGCACGGAATACACGGATTGCAATTTCGGAACGGTTGGCAACCAGGAGACGGGAAATCTTTCGGGTCATCGGCGTTGCCCCAGATCCAGATAGTGACGGTTGAGGGGCGCACCCCGCCTAACCATACAAGTCTGCCGCGTCAGGTAAAGTGTGCAACGGCGTCAAGAACTGTGCCCGCTACGACATCGGCGATCGCATGCCTGAACGAACGGAGCGGCACGGCGGCGAAAAGTTCATCGTCTTTTCACGCCAATCCCAATTAGTGAGCGCAACCCAATTCCGCAGAGCTAATCCCAGTTGAAGTTCGAAACGGTCTTCAACGGCCCCCATCCCGGGCGATGTCCATGAAGTTGCGGTACAGACGGCGCGCATTGTGTTTAAGCTCGGGCATAGCCGCAGCAACACGCGTGCTGACGCGCTTCACGCCATCCACGCCATGCAGTTTTTCGACTAGCGCGCGTGCCGCGTCGTGCTCCATCCATTCGTCAACCAGCAGGTCAGTTGCTTCGGCATGATACTGAATGCCAAAGGCCGCCGAGCCGGCAGCAAAGGCACCGGCGGAGCAATCGGCCGTTGACGCCAGACGCACGGCGCCGTCAGGTAGCCGCGTTACCTCACAACCATGAAAGTTGATGGCAGCTTTTGATTTGCCAAAGCCAGCCATCAGCGGGTGGGCTTGACCATTGCCGGTCAGAATGACCTCTGTCAGGTCGGCTTCGGGCTTTTTTGCAAGGCTGACCTCGCCGCCGAGCACCTCGGCCAACAGCTGATGACCAAGGCATATGCCAAGCATCGGCCGGTCGAGTGAACTGACCCACTGCTTGATAGCGGCCTTTTCAGGAATGAGCCACGGATGCGCCACCGTTTCCCAAACATCCATCGGTCCGCCGAGCACGATCAGAGTATTGAACGGCTCCAAATTTGGAATCTTATCACCTTGATCAAGGTGCACGGTCACGGGATCTATTCCGTCCGCTTCCAAAAACTCACCAAAGGTATCTAGGGGGCAAAATGAAGCGTGCTGAAACACTAGGACGCGTGGTGACGGCATCGTTCGTTATCCTTGGGTGGTCAGCATTGTCCGGTATTCGGATAGCTTCGCAGACGGCATACCAATGGCAATGGCACCGATGAGCGCATCACCCAGCCAATATCCCATGGCCAAACCTTTGTCCGGCTGCCCCAGTGAAGTTAGCTCGCCTTCAATAAGCTGTGTGCGGTCTGCGAGACCTGGCATGCCGATCGATTGAATACGCATGCCAAATTGATCGGACCAGAACGTGGGAATGGGATCGAAGGCCTTTGTCGCGGGCTCACGGCCGAGAAGTTTCTCGGCCAGACTTTGCGCGGCGCGCTTGGCTGTGAGTGCTGGAATGGCCCAATGTTCGACGCGGCGCGGCGTATGCCCATACCGCGGGTTGGGGAAGCGCGCCACATCACCCGCGGCAGCCACGTCCGCGCGGCCCTCCACGCGCAGGGCGTTATCCGTCAGAAGGCCGTCTGAAAGATCAAGACCATTGCCGGCAAGCCAGCCGGTATTGCAAACCGAGCCCACCGCTTCGATCAAAACATCGGCGTGAAGTTCGCCGCCGTCACTCAGCGTGACCGCTTGCAAGTGCATAGACTTAGTGGGATCACACACGAGCCCTGTGATCGTCGTATTCAGCCGGAACGTGACGCCATGCGCTTCGTGAAACGCTTTGATGGCCGATGCCAAGTCCTGTCCGATGGCCCGGCCCATTGGCAATGGCAGCGGCTCAACAATAGTGACAATGCACCCGCGCTTTACAGCCGACGCGGCGACTTCGCAGCCAATGAACCCGCCGCCTGCGACCACCACGCGGGCGCCCGGCAAAAGCGCTGCCTTGAGCCGGACTGCATCTTCGATCGTGCGCACCACGTGACGGTTCTCTTCGCCGCCCGATAATGGCAAGCGCCGGGGTGTGAGCCCGGTTGCGATGCCCAGAACATCGTAATTCAGATCTCGCCCGTTTGCGAGCGTAACGACCCGGCGCTGGAGATCGGATGCTTCTGCGGGCGAGCCCAATTGCCACGTCACGTCTGAAAGCGACGGCCGGATATTGAACGTCAGCCTTGTCAGCGGATCAGCGCTTGCGTCCTCGAACAGCACATCCTTTGACAACGGTGGCCGGTTGTAGGGCATATGCGCCTCAGCACCAGCAACCGTCATCGGCCCTGTGTAACCCAGGGCGCGGAGCTGCTCGGCAAGCCTGAGCCCGCTGAGTGATGCGCCAACGATCAGTGCCCCGCGTGCCACTTCAGCCCTCGATCACGATGGCCTGCTCCGGGCAGACATCGGCGGCATCAAGTGCCGCTTGACGTTGTGTTTCTTCGGGCTGCTCGATCCAGTGCAGTGAACCGTCTGCTTCGAACACAAACAGGTCTGGCGCAGCGATAATGCATTGGCCGTGCAGCTTGCACTTCTCAAGGTCAACGCAGATCTTCATGGTGGCTGTTCTCCAGCTAGCATCAAGGCCGTTATCATAATTCGGGATCGAACTTGATGTTCATTTTGACTGGCCCCGTATTGCCGCTGTCGGGCAGCCACACCGGTTCGCCATCGTAGGCAGGGTTCACCACCCGCCGCGCAAGGAGCTTCAAAGCCTCAGTCATGTCGCCACGCGCAATGAAGTGGCCAAGGCAATGGTGAGTGCCGCCGCCGAAGCCATAGTGCTGCTTGCGCGGTTCTGAGATGTCAAAGCCTGACTTGAACACCGACGGGTCGGTGCCGGCCGACTCGGCAAACAAGTGGAGTGTGGTTCCTTGTTTGATATCGAGGCCATTGTAGGTGAAATCTTGCAGTGCTTCCCGCGTCACCCACGTGGTTGTTGGACGTGTTCGCATCACTTCTTCCACAGCCGCGCGGGCGAGATCAGGCTGCTGTGCCAGCAACCGCCATTGGCCGGGATGCTCGATAAACTGACCCATGGCCAGGCCGATCTGATTGCGCGTTGTGTCGATGCCGCCAAACACCGCCAGCACAACCATGTCGTCCATTTCTTCATCGCTCAGAGCGTCCTTGTCGGAATTGGCTTGGACCAGAAGACTGATGAAATCATCGCCGGGTGTGCGCCGCCGCTGGGCGATCAAAGCGCGCGAATAATCAAACAAACGGCCGGTCGCATTGTTGACGGTCGCTTCGTCGGCTTTGTAGGTCACGCCGAGTGCAAGCCCCATCCCGGCCGCGTTCGTCGCCAGCTCGCGCCATTCATCATGCGGAAGATTGAAGAGTGCGCAAATCACCCGCGTTGCATAGGGTTCCGAAAATGCGCTCATGAACTCGCAATGGCCTGCTGAACCAAAGGCATCGATAAGCTCGTTGGCTATGCCGATAAACTTGGGCTGAAGCGTTGCAATCAGCTTAGGCGAGAACGCCGGGTTGGCGAGCCGGCGCAAACGCGCGTGATCATCGCCAATGCGATTGAGCAGCATGCGCACCCACCAATCGGCAAACATGCCCGCAGCCTTGTTATGCGCCGGCCATTTGTGGCTGCCTTGCCGCAAGCGCTGATCGCGCATCAATTCGCCCACTTCGCTGTAGCGCAGGATCGCCAGCCCGTAAGGCGTGCGTGCATACCAGCCGTGTTCGCGGGCATCACGCACGGCCTTCGAACGTATCGAAAAAGCCGGATCATCGAGATTGAGATAGGGTGCTTCGAGAACGCCGTCCGCCATCATCGCTGGCACTCCGGTCATGGCAGACAATCGAGATAGGTCTTCACGTCCCAATCCGACGACTGCCAGATGAAGCGCTCCCACTCATCGCGCTTGTACCAGTCATAGACTTCATGCATGCGTCCCGGCATGGATGCGAGCACAACCGGATCGGCTTTCAGTGCCTCCAAGGCCTCGTAGAGATTCATTGGGATACGCCGCACGGTTTCACCTGAGCGCATGACTTCCACCAGATTGCGCTCCTCGGGCTGACCCGGATCGATGCCGCGCTTCAAGCCATCGTCGATAGACGTCAGCAGCGCCGACATCATCAGGTATGGGTTCACCATAGAATCCGGCGGCCGGTATTCAAAGCGATCAGGACTAGAGACGCGCACAGCGCACGAGCGGTTCTGCAGACCCCAGTTGATGGCAAGCGGCGCCCACAATCCGGTATCGTTGAGGCGGCGGTAGGAATTGATTGTCGAACACGCAATCGCTGTCATACCAGACAGGTGTTCTAACATACCGCCCAGCGCATGCCGCCCGATCTCTGCCGGTTTCCAGGTTTCACGCTCGTCGCGCAATTCATTGCGCCCGCCCTTGGTGTAAGCGAACACATCGTCCATGCCCGGAAGCGGTCCCGCGACAAGGTCTTGCACTTCCTGTGTACCGCCGGACCACAGTGACAGATTGTGGTGGCAGCCGTTTGCAGAAATGCCCATGTAGGGTTTTGTCATGAAGCAGGCGATCAGCCCGTTTTCACGTGCCACCTGCGCGCAAATCTGACGGTAGGTCGATAGACGGTCGGCAGTCTTCAATGCATCGTCGAACATGAAGTTGAGTTCGACCTGACCTGGTGCATCTTCGTGATCGCCCTGCACGATATCGATGCCCATCGCTATCGCGTATTCGTAAACCTTCAGCCAGACATGCGACAGCTGTTCGAATTGTTCGATGTGATAGGCGTAGGGCTTCGTCGTGCCTTCATAAGGAATGTTGGGGTCGCTTGGCTTTTTTAGCCATAGCATTTCCGGCTCGCAGCCAACACGCATGTGCAGGCCATTGTGAGCTGCACGGAACGCCGCGTCATTGCGCTTTAAGGCTCCGCGGCAATCGACATCGAAGTACATGCCGCCCTTTTCGGCATCTTCTTCCATATAAAAAAGCGTGCAGAAAACGCGCGCCATGCGCTTGTTCCATGGCAGCTGGCAGAACGTCTCGGGGTCAGGCAATGCAATCACTTCATGGGAGTTGGCGGGAAATCCTATTAGCCGTCCATGGCGATCTGGAAATACGTTGACCACGCCGCCCATAAACGTCTGCACGCCTTTGTGGGCGAGACTCTCCCAATGCCGCGCCGGCGCGGCTTTGCCCATGACGCGGCCAGTGAGCGAAATGTATTGGAAATAAATATAGTCGACGCCAAGTTCGTTGATTTTCTTTCGAACGCGCGCCACCTCGTCATTGCGCTGCGGGTTGTCAAGCTCGCGCTGAAGGTCTGATACTGTCTTTCCTTGTGCCTTGGCGTGATCGTCCATACTGCCTGCCTCCCCTGCATGCGCCCTTCGAACCAGGCCTACCGGCTAACCCGCTTCCAGATACCGCTTAACCTCATCTGGGCTGACAGCACGCCGGAGTGCAGCATCCTCAGCTTCGCAGATCATGGCAAAATGCTCGACGAATTCCTTGCCGAAAAGCGACTTGGCTTTTTCGCTCGACCGGAAGCGCCGCGTTGCCTCAAGCAAATCGGACGGAAGCCGTTGCACCCCCTCGGGGATCTCGTTGGGACCGCCGCTGGTAATTGGCTTTGATGTCAGTTCGAGCTTGCGCTTCAGGCCATCGAGGCCAGTTCCAAGCACCAGTGCAAGCGTCAGATAGGGATTGCAATCACTGCCTGGCAACCGGAATTCAAGCCGCGTGCTTTCCGGTGTTTCAGCGGCGGTTCGGATGGCCGCGCCGTAGTTGTAGGGTGACCAGCTCACGGTTTTTGGAGCCCAGCTTCCTGGTCCAAGTCGGCGGTAGTCATTGACAGTGTGCGCGCACATCGGAAACGCTTCGAGCGTGCCTTCAATGATGCCCGCCATGAACGACTTCGCCGAGGGCGATAGGCCGTTCTCATCTGACGGATCGGCAAAGATATTGCGCCCGGACTTATCCTTGAGTGACAGCGTCACATGCCCGCCGATGGACGGGAGACCATTGCCGGTATGGGCCATAAACGACGCTGTTAGGTTGCGCTGGCGGCAGAAGGCCTTGGTGAACATGCGGAAGAATGCCGCATCGTCGGCAGCACGCAAGGCGGGGCGGTGGCGCAACGTCGCTTCAAAACATCCAGGCCCAAGCTCAACGGACAGCGAGTGCAGGCCGACGTGCGCCTTGAGCAGCAGCGCTTCCAGGTCAGCGACAAATGGGGCGAACGTCGCAGCGGTCTGACCCGACCAGCACCGATTGTCGGCTGCAAACAGTGCCGGATTGACAAAGCCCTTCGCCCGCAGCGTATCGGCGGTTTCGTTGAGCACGATGAATTCGAATTCAAACGCAGCCTCAACCGTGTATCCCGCAGCCTCGACTTCAGCGATTTTTTTACGCAGCACATATCGCGGCATGATTGCTTCTTGCGGTCCGCAATAGTCTGCGACAGCTGCAGCCGCTGAAGGTTCAAATGGATAGGGCCGGATCGAGCTGGCATCGATGGCGATGCGTTCACTGCGATACGGTCCCGGCACCAGAATGTTTTCTGCGGTGTCCCACTTCGGCAGTACGTTGCCAAACACGGCGGTCTCGGCTGTTTCCAGAAATTCGGCGCGGCGCAACCGGCGCTCGCGAAACATGGTCGCGTAGTCGAAAACACCCAGGTGAATAACATCGGCCCCGATGCCATCCAGGGCGCGATTGATGTCCGCCTTCAAGTCTGATTTCGCCACGTAATGGTGCCCCCGGCGTCCCGCTGCCTGCTACTCGGATGCTCTCACGTCCTGTTAAGAGCGGCCCATAGTAGAATAAGCAATGGCTTTGCCAAGCCCACTAACTTGGCATCGGGGGGCGCCGCTTAACCACGTATTACAACCGATGCTCCGCCGGTACCGTTGGCTAGCCACGAGGGGGCCAGGACTTTGGAATGAAACGTGTCCCCTCACACCGCAGCGCTTCGCGCCGTGGCATCGATGTGGGCGGCGAGCTTGTTGTCGATGCCGAGGCGATCAGCCAGCGTCGCAAGAAAGTCCTGTTCGGCCGGGCTATCAGCCTCGATCGCAACGCGTGCCGCCGTGTAGACCTGCACCGCCGCTTGCTGCGACCCTACCGCTGCCGCGAGATCTTCCGCGCTGGCCGGGTTTGCCAGCTCGGCTTGCACAAAGGCACGCGCTTCATCGCTAAATCCGCCCGCTTGTTCAAACGAGGCGATGATCTTGGACTTTTCGTTTTCGTCGATGCGGCCGTCGGCAGCAGCGGCTGCGATCATGGTGCGGATTAACAGCGTGGCGCTTTCGTTTGTTTGAGCGCCGGGCTCAAAGCCGGTGCCGTCTGGGGCCGCACTCGTTAGCGCAGATGCGCCCGTGATGAGCGGCTTGCCAGCCTGATAATTCTGCATGGCCTTGTAGGCGAGGCCACCGATCAGGGCCAACGCGCTGAGCTTGGCAGCGCTGCCCACAACACCTCGCCCCGTTTTTGTGCCAACGAGAAGCCCACCAAGCCCGCCAGCTGCCGCTCCGGCGGCAAGTTGATTGTTGGCGATCAGACCTTTCAACTTGGCGATCAGATCGTCAGCCGATTGCCCGCCAGCGGCTTTGTTCAACGCATCGCCCGCGCCGGTGGCGTCGCTGATGCGGCCCGCACCTTCCTTCACGCCTTGTGTCGCTTGCCCCAGCACCTGGCTCAAGATGTCTGTGATGCTTCCCGTTCCGCTGCCGCCTGCTTGGCCGAGCTGGCTCTGCAGCTTGCCGAGAATGTCGCCTAAGCCGCCGCCCAGCCCGCCATCCTGCGTGCCGCCTGTTTGGGCAGCTCCCCCTGGAGCATTCCCGGGAAGCATATTGCGCAACATATCCTCAAAGCCGCTGCCTCCCGCACTGGGCGCGGCACCCGATTTACCGCCTTGCGTGAGTTTGCCGAGAATGTCGGCGAGCCCGCCACCCCCTTGCCCGCCTTGACTGCCGCCTACACTCTGGGCCAGCTGACCGAGAATATCAGCGAGCCCGCCACCCTGGCTCGATCCTTGAGGGGCGGCTGCTGGTGAGGCACCCTTCGCCAGCTGCTCCAAAAGGGATTTGGCATCAAACATGGGGGTCGCCTCCAACACTAAACACTCAGTTGCCGTCTCACATATGTAGGTAAGGGCTCGCCCGCGGCAGTGCAATGCACACTGAACGATGAGACTGTTATTCCGCAGCGATGGCAGCGAGCCGCATCAGGTTCTCGCTCT